>VGVU01000013.1 GCA_016873905.1 Betaproteobacteria bacterium
GCAAGATGATGCGTTGGGTGATGCTGCCGATGGATCCTCGTGTGGCCCAGACGGCCGCTCAGATGATCAACCCGGCCCAAGCCATGAAGTGGGTCATGCTCCCGGCGGATCCGCGGGCGTGGAATGTGGCGGGCAATCTGGCCAATCCAGCCGTTTATGCGGGAATGGCCGGTGTGGCAATGAATCCGAATTCCTATCCGGTGGCGGCTCCGCTTGCCGGTGTTGCGGCCCCGGCCGCCGCTCCAACGGCCATGGTTGTAGCCCCAGCGGCCCCGGCTGCCGCTCCAGCCGCTCCGGTTGTAGCTCCAGCAGCCCCGGTCGCCGCTCCAGCGGCCATGGTTGCCGCCCCAGTCGCTCCGGCCACAGCCACAGCGGCTCCGGTTAAAGCGCTAACGGCTACAGCGGCCCCGGCCGCAGCACCAGCCGCCAAGGTTGCAGCCCCGACCGCAGCACCAGTAGCACCGGCCGCTCCAGTGGCTCCGGTTGCGGCCCCAGCGGCCATGGTTGCCGCCCCAGTCGCTCCGGCCACAGCCACAGCGGCTCCGGCCGCAGCACCAGCGGCTCCGGCCGCAGCACCAGTGGCCCCGGTCGCAGCACCAGTAGCCCCGGTCGCAGCACCAGTAGCCCCGGCCGCAGCACCAGTAGCCCCGGCCGCAGCACCAGTAGCCCCGGCCGCAGCACCAGTAGCCAAGGTTTCCGCTCCGGCCCCAGTGGCTCCGGTTGTAGCCCCAGTGGCCCCATCCACCGCTGGGGATGGCAACAAGGTCTTGTCGACCGACATGCTGTTTCAGCCCGGAAAGAGTGATGTAAAGGCGCTGACGCCCGCGGGCAAACAGGCCCTTGATGCCGTCGTTGCGCAGATCAAGGCGGCCTCTGATGTGGGTCAGGTGGTGGTGATGGGTCACGCTGACCCGACCGGCCCGGCCAAGGGCAACCAGGCCCTGTCCCAGAAGCGTGCCAAGGCGGTGAAGAGTTACCTGACGGCGCAGGGTATCAAGCCCGAGCTGATTGCGACGAGTGGCCTGGGCGATACCCAGCCGCTGGTGAAGTGTGACCCGAAGGCCGCGGCGGCGGACAAGATCGGTTGTAACGCGCCGAACCGTCGTATTGAAGTGGAAGTGCGTAAGCTGGCCCCGAAATAGGGCGTTAGCGGAACCCCTCAGAAACCGGCGCTGGCGCCGGTTTTTTTTACGCTTCGGCGTTGTCCGTGACCCGCTGCCATGAGTTCTCGTTCAACACCACTTCATAGCGCGCCCATTCCTGAAAGGCCTCCAGGCTGCATAGACCAGTCTTGCGTCGGCAACGCCCGGCCATGCCCCTGAAGCGTACCGCCGGGCCAAGATCCGGATCGTCCAGGAGGGCCTCAACCCAGCGCACCCCCCAGTTCTGGCCGTAACTGCCGTTGCTATACCAAGCGCCTTTGCGGATCGAGATCATGTGGTTAGTTCGCGATAACCGTCAGGCTGGTTTTGACGCTGGCATCAGGATGGGCAAGCTGTTGCGCCCAGTCGAGCCATGGTGAGACGAGCGCGCCTCCAGCCTGTTGTCGTAAGTGCTGCAGGGGTTACGGCCCAGTCCGGGAAGGTCGGTAAGACGGCGATCTCGTCGCCGACGGCTTCGTAATACGGTTCGCTGTGGATCAGGAGATCACTCATTGCCGCTCGTCATTACCCCCACAACCGCAGTCGCCCGGTTGGCCGGGCGGGGCGCAGTATTTTTCGTCCTCGATCTTGTCGCGGTTGCTGAGATATTCCTGGCGAATCGCCTCGGCCTTGGTCTTGAGCCGTTCCATGCGGGCCTCGTAGGCGCCGTCCTTCTCAACCAGGGATTTTTCGTTGAACAGGACATGGCGCAGGAAGGTGAAGGCAAACTCGAGCAGTTTTTCGTCATCGGCAACCAGTTCGGCCATCTGCTCGACCGGGATGTCGTAGGTGTTGTTGAACGATTCGCTGATGACGAAGGCGCGGAAACGATCGAGGTCGTAACAGGCCATGAAAAAGAGCTGGTTCGATGCGGCTGGTGGGCGACCGATGCCGGGGCCGGCAGACTTGCGCTTCAGGACCAGCTGCCGCCAGCCGCGCGATTTCTCGTCGTAATCCGCGACCCCTTGTTCGGAACGGTAGTCGTCGATGGTCAGGAAGCGGTTTTCCTGATGGCCCAGGCAATGCTTCTCCTGCACCAGCGCGTAGGCGGTGCGATCGACATATTCGTCCGAGTTGCGCAGCGAGAGCAGGGCGATGGGGTAATAGCGGCAGGCATTGGGGCGGTCTTCATAGACGCTGCAGCCTTCCGGAACCATGAATTGGCAGGCAGAGCCCCCTTCGATCGGGTTGAACTTGACGCCGGGCATGCCGTCCTTGTCCATCTCGTAGGGGAAGGTGTATTGCTTGAGGAATTCACCCGAGGAGATGCCGAGACGGTTTTTCAGACGCAGCACATCATAGGGGGTGAGGGTGATGTCGATGTTGGAGCAGCAGGCGTTCCAGCATTTCACATCGCGGTGACAGCGGAACTGGATGGTCTTGTCGCCCTCCAGCATGCTGGGCACCACGGGCGAATCCTGAAAGGGCGAATCCTTGCCGATGCCTTTGAATTGTTGATCGTATTGGTCGAGCATGATCAATTCCTGAGTAAATAAGTAGGGTAATTATAACCGAGCGTGTGGCTTGTGGACCTTGGTTGGCAGAAAAGCCGCCACAAGATCAGGAGGCTAGAAGGTCAACAAGCGACACCCTCAAGAAAAAACCGGGCGCCTTGTGAGCGCCCGGTCTTTAGCAAGTGGCTACTTAGTGAGCGGCCGGCTTGAACAGCTTGGACTTGTCCACCAGATCAACATGGGCGCGCTTGAAGCAGGTCCAGGTCTTGGTAGCCTTGTCATAGATGGAGTTCACGAAGCAGTGCCAGTTCTCTTCATCGACAAAGTTCTTGTCCATGCGGTAGTAGAAGCCCGGGTAACGGGATTCTTGGCGGAACTCGATGTGCTTCATGTGAGCTTCGGCCGTCAGGATGCGGTGATAGTTTTCCCAGGCACGCAGCAACTCGTGCAGGTCCTTGGCGCGCATCTTCTGAGCGTCTTCCTTCAGCATGCCCAACTTCTCTTCAGCGATACCCAGCATGACGGTGTTGGTCTTGTAGTAGGTGGCGACGCCGGCAACATACTCGTCCATGATCTTCTGCAGACGGAACTGCAGCATCTTCGGGGTGATGTAGTTCGGGTTCACATCGATAGCAGTCGTGTAATCCTTGAACTCGAGGTAGTTGCGGACCGGCTTCCAGATCAGTTCAGCGATCTCTTCAGCAGACTCGGAGAACTCCGGCTTGAAGTCCTTGTTGTCGAGGCAGTACTTCACCATCGACTTGGCAGCCATACGGCCTTCTGCGTGCGAACCGGAGGAGAACTTGTGACCGGAAGCGCCCACGCCGTCACCGGCGGTGAACAGACCGTTCACGGTGGTCATGCCACGGTAGCCCCAGTTCCAGCCAGACGGCAGGTGGGCCGGAACGCCCGGCAGAGCCTCGGTGGTCGGAGCACCGACATCATCCGGACCGGAGGTCCAGATGCCGCAGCAACCGGAGTGCGAACCCAGCAGGTACGGCTCGGTCGGCATCAGTTCGGAGTTCTTCTTCTCCGGCTCGATGTTCTCGCCAACCCAGATACCGCACTGGCCGATACACATGTCCAGGAAGTCTTCCCAGGCTTCGGCTTCGAGGTGCTTCACTTCGCGCGGGGACAGGGTCTCACGCATCTTGGCCAGAGCGGTCACGGTGTCCATCCAAATCGGACCACGGCCTTCTTGCATTTCCTTCAGCATCAGGTGGTTACGCAGGCAGGATGCCGGCACAGCCGCTTGACCGTAGGGGGGGTAGTCGTTCAGCAGATCCTTGTTCTTCTGCATGTAGACTTCGCCGAAGGCGTTGGTGGCTTGGGCCTTGAACAGCAGGAACCAGGCACCGACCGGGCCGTAACCGTCCTTGAAGCGGGCCGGAACGAAACGGTTTTCCATCATGGTCAGCTCAGCGCCAGCTTCAGCGGCCATGGAGTAGGTGGAACCTGCGTTCCACACCGGGTACCAGGCGCGGCCGGTACCTTCACCCACGGAGCGGGGACGGAACAGGTTCACGCAGCCACCGGCAGCCAGCAGGATGGCCTTGGCCTTGTAGATGTAGATCTTGTTTTCGCGGACGGAGAAACCGGCAGCGCCAGCGATGCGGCTCTTGTCGTTCTTGTCGTTGATCAGGTGCACGATGAACACGCGCTCCTGGATGCGATCCAGGCCGATGGCCTTCTTGGCGGCTTCAGCGACGATCCACTTGTAGGATTCGCCGTTGATCATGATCTGCCACTTACCGGAACGCACGGGCTGGCCGCCGTCCTTCAGGGAGGTCATGCCCTGGGCGCCGTCGTGACGCTCACCGGTTTCCGGGTCGGTCTTCCAAATCGGCAGGCCCCACTCTTCGAACAGGTGCACGGACTCGTCCACATGACGGCCCAGGTCATAGGCCAGGTCGTCACGGGTGATGCCCATCAGGTCGTTGGAGACCATGCGCGCATAGTCAGCCGGATCCTGCTTGTCACCGATGTAGGTGTTGATGGCAGACAGACCTTGAGCCACGGCACCGGAACGGTCCAGAGCGGCCTTGTCAACCAGTTTGATTTTCAGGTCTACGCCAGCAGAGGCCTTGGCGGCGTCAGCCCAACGCATGACTTCATAAGCGGCGCCGCAGTTGGCCATGCCGCCACCGATCATCAGGATATCAACTTCTTCCTGGACGATCTCGGGATTGTCAAAAGTACCAGCCATTATCGTTTCCTTTCTGGTTAATTACTTGCGAATCAGTTCGGCAGGGTTGCCAGCGCGGTAGCCATTCATCTGGTTGAAGAAACCGGTCTTCGAGATGTTGGCCATGTCAGCGTTCGGCTTGCCACCGTACGGATCAATGGAGCCTTCCGGGGTGGTGCGGATCGGGAACTTGAAGCGCTTCAGGGTGCCGTTGCGGAACTTGATGGTCCACATGATGGAATCGGAACCACGCAGCGGCTGCACGGAACCGCCCAGCGGGACGATGTCGGCGTAGTGGCGAGCTTCGATAGCCTGTTGCGGGCAGATCTTGACGCAGGAATAGCACTCCCAGCACTGCTCCGGCTCTTGGTTGAAAGCACGCATGGCGTGGCCGGTTTCAGAACCGTCCTTGTCCAGCTTCATCAGGTTGTGCGGGCAAATGTACATGCAAGCGGTCTTGTCTTGACCTTTGCAGCCATCGCACTTGTCGGTACGAACAAAAGTAGGCATTAACTTTACTCCTTGTTAGCTAACAATCCGTGCAGGAAGAATGTCCAGCACGGTCCATCTAGAGCCTGAGAATCACCTTGGCCGGGCGTATCGCGAGTCCGCTTCCGGCGCTCTCAAATCCTAAATACCACAGGGGCAAGGGGGATCGAACGAACCTCCTTGCCCCACATTAAAATCAAGCGGCGGAATGGCCCTTGAGTTCAATCTTTACATTCTGCTCGGCGGTCAGGCCGGCGTAGTACTTCTGCAGAACCTTGGCGACTTCCGGACGGCTGAACTCGACCGGCAGATCTTGTCCTTCCGACAACATGGCGCGAACCTTGGTGCCGGACAGCAGGATGCGATCGTCCTTGGTGTGCGGGCAGGTGCGCTGCGAGGCCATGCCGCCGCACTTCTTGCACCAGAAGGTCCAGTCGATGTTCATGTTGGTGGTCTCCAGCGAACCCTTGGGGATTTCGTCGAAGATCTTCTGGGCATCGAAGGGGCCGTAGTAATCACCCACGCCGGCGTGGTCGCGACCGACGATCAGGTGCGAGCAGCCATAGTTCTGGCGGAACAGGGCGTGCAACAGGGCCTCGCGCGGACCGGCGTAACGCATGTCCAGCGGGTAGCCGGCCTGGATCACGGTGTTCGGTGCGAAGTAGTTTTCAACCAGGGTCGAGATCGCCTCGCTGCGCACATCGGCGGGGATGTCGCCCGGCTTCAGGGCGCCCAGCAGAGAGTGGATCAGGACGCCGTCCATGGTCTCGATGGCGATCTTGGCCAGGTATTCGTGCGAACGGTGCATCGGGTTACGCGTCTGGAACGCCGCAACCTTGGACCAGCCGGCCTTTTCGAAGGCAGCGCGGGTCTCGGCCGGGGTCATGAACTGATCGCCGTACTCTTCCTTGAAGGTGCCGGTGGACAGGACCTTGACCGTGCCAGCCAGGTTGTACTGGGCCTGGTCCATGACCATCTTGACGCCGGGGTGGGCGAGGTCGGTGGTCTTGTACACCTGCATGCACTCGTGGGCCTTGTCGATGGTGTACTGCTCGGTGACCTTCATGGTGCCCATGATGGCATCGGATTCAGCGTCGATCAGGGCGATCTCGTCGCCGGCCTTGATGCTCGAGTCGTTGGTCGACAGGGTGACCGGGATCGGCCAGAACAGACCGTTGGCCATTTTGTAGCCGTCACAAATGCCCTGCCAGTCGGCACGGGTCATGAAGCCATCCAGGGGGGTGAAGCCACCGATGCCGAGCATGATCAGGTCGCCGGTTTCGCGCGACGACATCTTGACCTTGGGAAGCGAGGCGGCGCGCGCCAGTTCGGCTTCGCGTGCAGCGCCTTCGAGCAAGAGGGGCTTAAGTTCGCCGCCGCCATGGGGTTTCACGAGCTTGGACATCGAGGTTCCTTTTAGTTGGGTGGGATGCAGCATTTGTCGCTGCATGGGTCTTACAAAGATCGGACTAACTGACTCAATGGGCGGCGAGGATAGCACGCAGTATTAGGCTGTCCTAATCCATTGTTCTTATTTGCAAATAAACTTTTTCGATGCCGGCGAATATTTGTAACACCATGAAATATAACATAAAAATAACGCATCCTGGTTGGCGTCCGGCGTGTCCATGGGGGTGTCGGCAGGGACGCAGGGATATTATTTTCGTCTTTAATGTCGTTACAATGAGTTCGTCAGGCACAAAGTGGCCAGGATGGACTTGAGGAGAACGCAGTGCTTGATTCACGGCATCGGGTGTGGGTGTTTGTCTTGCTGGCTGGATTGCTTGCAGGTTGCGCGAATGGCCCCATTCAGCGCAAGGATGGTCGCCAGAGCCAGCGGAGTTTTGCGATTGAGAACCTGGCCAAGTCCGATGTGGATCAGGTGACCGAGATCCATCAGCGCGAGGTCTTGCGCCATCTGCGGGTGTTGACCGAGAAACTGTATCGCCGTAACCCGGCGGAGTTCCGCAAGGCGGGCCTGCCCTCGGTGGAGGCGGCGACCGAACAGTTGTTCGCAAACCTGACCGTGTGGGCCACTTCACCCCTGCGCCGATCCGACTGGGAACGCGATTTCCGGATGGCCTTTCGCGAGGATTTCGCCGGTGACCGTGTCCATGCGTATATGTCAGCCATGCTGGCCATGGTCATGACCGCCTATGATCACAAGCAGGCGTTTTTCATCACCGATCAACTCGATGCCCAGAAGCTCTACAACAGCGCGCGTAATATCGAAACAGCGCTCTGGAAGCTCTCCAACGCGCGTGCCTTGGATGGCCTGACGCCGGTTCTGCTGACCAACAGCATGGATGGCGAGATTCAGAATCTGAGCTTTGAACGCGAATTCGGAAAACTGATCGCCGCTCAGGACCTGTTGGCCTTGGTGATTGAAGACAGCAGCAACCGGGTCATTTCTCGCACGGTGCAGAATGTGGCCGGTTTCGCGTTCTTGCCGCTTTAAGGGGGTGTTTGGGGGGTGTATGGACCTGATCCTGTGGCGACACGCGGAGGCCGAAGACGGGTTGGATGACCTTAAGCGCGCCTTGACCGACAAAGGCCAGCGTCAGGCGATGCAAATGGCGCAATGGATCAAGAAATACCTGCCCGCCACGGCGCCGGCGACGCTACGAATCCTGGTGAGTCCGGCGCTCCGCACGCAACAGACCGCCCGAGCCCTGGGGTGGCCCTTTGTCACGGTGAACACCTTCGCCCCCGGGGCGACGCCGGAGGGATTACTTGAAGGCGCCATCGAGGGCATGCCTCCCCAGGGCGCAGGGCAGGTGCTCATTGTGGGCCACCAGCCGACCCTGGGCGCCTTGGCCTCCCACCTCCTGACCGGTCAGCCCGGTCAGATGTCCGTGCGCAAGGGCGGACTGCTGTGGCTACGGCTTAACACCTCGCACCCGCATCCCACCGGCGCAAAGGCTCGCCTCAAAACCGCCACGCTTCTGGCGGCGATGACGCCGGGCCTGCTTTGAGCCCGGTGCGACCGGTCAGCCCCTTTCTTCTTCCTGGATATTCTTGTTGATGCGCCACCAGATAAAGAGGCCCATGCTAATAAGAAACACGATGGTGAAGAGCGACAGCAGACCAATGTCCGTAGCGAAGAGCAGTTTCATCAAGACATCCATACTTCTTTCTCCTTTGAGTAATCGCCTGATGACAGGCGTGGGTTAAAGATGCTTTAAAGAGGGCCTTAAAGAGGCTTATTTGAGAGGGCTTATTTGTTGGCCGGTTCCGGCGCTTTGCCGGCCTGCATACCGAGTCCAACCTTGTGGTGAGGCTCATTCACGAGCGTGTCGGCGCCATTGCTCGCAATCCATGCGGTCACCAGGCTGGCAACCACCGCCGTCGCAGGTAACCCGATCAGCAGCCAGACCATGGGTTCTTTCCAGGGGGATCTTTTCTCACTCATAGAGTCCTCACTTGATAAAGCTCGACTTGGTTTCCCTGAGCAGACCAGGGGCATCTTGGGCGACAACCTCAAACTGAATTGGGGTTGACGGGCGCGAGATCGACAGACGCGGGGCCTCCAGCGTCACGACAACCGTTTCGGTGCCCAGAGCGGGGATGTCGGTTAACTGACCCCGGGTGACCTTCAGATTCGGTATGCCCTTGGCGCGAACCTCAAAGCGGTGGGCCTTGGCATCCATGTTGATGATTTGCAGGCGATAGAGGTTTTCGATCTCACCGCTCGGGGCCTCGCGCGAGAGGCTGTTGCGATCGCGCAGGACATCGACCAGCAAGGGGACGCGCATGGCCATGGTGTAGCCCACGGCGATGAGAATGGCCGTGAAAACGGCGATGTAGAAGAGGATGCGTGGCCGGAAGATATGGCGCTTGATCTCGCTGTCCGGATAGATTCCTTCGATGGCGTTCTGGGTCGAATAGCGGATCAGGCCCCGCGGGGAGCCGACCTTGTCCATGACCTGGTCACAGGCGTCAATACAGGCGGCACAGCCGATGCACATATACTGCAAACCGTTGCGGATATCGATCCCGGTTGGGCAGACGGCGACGCAGATGCCGCAGTCGACGCAATCACCCTGTGCCTGCGCCTCGCCTTTCCGGCGGGCATTGCGCGGCTCGCCGCGTTTGCCGTCATAGGTGATGATGAGCGTGTCCATGTCGAACATCGCGCTCTGGAAGCGAGAATACGGACACATGTATTTGCAGACCTGATCGCGCATGATCCCGGCAAACCCCCAGGTCGCGAGGGCATAGAAGAGGATCCAGAAGGTCTCCCAGGGGCCAAAACTCAGGGTGATGAGTTCTTGCCAGAGGACAGTGGCCGGTGTGAAGTAAGCTACCAGGGTGAAGCCGTTCCAGAACGAGAACAGGATCCAGGCGAGTTGTTTGCCGCCCCGGCGCAGGATTTTTTCGCCATTCCAGGGTTGGTCCGTCAGTTTTTGTTGCCGTTTGTGATCGCCTTCAAAGAGCCGTTCAATCCAGACGAGGATCTCGGTGTAAACGGTTTGCGGGCAGGCATAACCGCACCATAGGCGGCCGGCAATGGCTGTGAACAGGAACAGGCCCAGGGCCGAGATGATCAGGAGTGCAGCAAGCCAGATGAAATCTTGCGGCCAGAACACCCAGTCAAAGAGATAGAACTTGCGGGCACCGAGATCAAACAGGATGGACTGGCGACCTTCCCAGGCCAGCCAGGGCAGGCCGAAATAGAGAATTTGCGTGATCCACACCAAGGCGACACGCCAATTGTTGTAGAGGCCCTGTACCGCACGGTAATAAATCCTCCTGCGGGTCTCGTAGAGGGAGATTTCTTCGGACTCTTCACCTTGGGTGGGTGGAGTGTGCTGGTTCAATTTCGCTTCCTTTGGCAAAACGGTTGTAGCGCTGATTATCCACACTCTCCGGGTCTGCGTGCCCGTTGGTAAAGGGTTTTCTTCTCACCCCTTACCAACGGTGCCGGGGCTTGGCCCAGCACCGCAGGAGATTGCCTTATTTCTTGCTGAGGCTCATCAGATAGGCCGTCAGGAGGGTGATCTTGTCATCCCCCAGAGCGGCTTGCTGAGCGGGCATGCCACCGACGCGACCCTTGACGATGGTCTCGGTAATGGCGGCCACCGAGCTACCGTAAAGCCAGGCATCGTCAACGATGTTGGGGAAGCTGGCATCCGGCATGCCCTTGCCATCGTCACCGTGACAACCGGCGCAGGCCGCGTACTTGCCCTTGCCTGCGGCGGCCATGGCCGCATCATGGGGCTTGCCGCCCAGGGCGAGGACATAGTGAGCGACTTCCTTGGCGCCTTGCTCGTCACCGGCCAAGCCACCCGGCATTTCGGCCTGACGGCCACCGCTGATGCTGGCCTTGATCGCCTCCGGCGAGCCGCCAAACAGCCAGTGCTTGTCGGTCAGGTCGGGGAACTTGCCGGCGGCACCCGTGGCGTCCGAACCATGACACTGAGAGCAGTAGGTCAGGTAGAGGCGCTTGCCCATGGCATTGGCGGTCGGATCGGCCGCGATCGTTGCCAGATCCTTGCCCTTGAAGGGCTCAAAGACCTTGTTGAACTCGGCATCCACCGCATCCTTCTCAGCCTTCCAGGCGCCACCGGAGGACCAGTTCCAAACGCCATTGAACTTGCCCAGGCCCGGATAGAGGACCAGGTAAAGAGCGCCGAAGGCGATCAGGCCATAGAACAGCCACATCCACCAGCGCGGGAGCGGGTTGTTGAGTTCTTGCAGGTCACCATCCCAGGCGTGGTGCAGAAGCTCTGCCTTTTCGCCCTGAGCGAGTTTGGCCGTGGTCTGGCTCTTGAGGATCCAGAGAGAAAAGAGGATGCCCAGAATGGCCAGGCCAGCGATGTAGTAATGCCAGAAATCGCTGACGAAGTCGGGAACAGCGTATTCGATCATTTTGATTCTCCTTGTCAGGCGTGACGGTTATCGTCAGTCGGATCTTCCTCAAAGGGCAGGCGACCCGCCGCTTCGAATTTGTCCTTGTTCCGCGTGCTGTAGGCCCACCAGATGATGGCGACAAACACCAGAAAGAACAGGATGGTGATGATCGAACCGACGATACCGGCATCCATGGTTATTTGGCCTTCGGTGCAGAGGTGCCCAGAACTTGCAGGTAGGCAATCATCGCCTGCATCTCGGTTTTGCCTTCCAGTTCCTTGGGGGCATTGGCAATCTCATCGTCTGAATACGGATGGCCGACCAGCTTCAAGGTGCGCATCTTGGCCTGGATGGAAGTCGCGTCAACCTTGGCCGTATCCAGCCACGGATAGGCTGGCATATTGGACTCCGGCACAACATCGCGCGGGTTCATCAGGTGCACGAAATGCCATTCGTCCGAATAACGGCCGCCAACGCGGTGCAGGTCCGGGCCGGTCCGCTTGGAACCCCACTGGAAGGGCCGGTCATAGACGAACTCGTTGGCCATCGAGAAGTGGCCATAGCGCTCGGTTTCAGCCCGGAACGGACGGATCATCTGCGAGTGGCAGTTGTAGCAGCCTTCGCGAATATAGATGTCGCGGCCTTCCAGTTGCAGGGCGGTGTAGGGCTTGAGACCTTCAGCCGCCACCATGGTCGATTTCTGGAAGAACAAGGGAATGATCTGAACCATGCCGCCGATGGAAACGGCGACAAAGGTCAGGATCATCAGCAGGCCGATGTTCTTTTCTAGAAGTTTGTGAGAGAACATATTCGAGTCTCCTTTGTTCGGTTAAGCGTGAACCGCTTCAGGAATGCGGGCATCGTTAACGGCCTTGCCAGCAGCGATGGTTTTCCACATGTTGTAGGCCATCAGCAGCATGCCAGCGAAGAACATGGTGCCACCGATCAGGCGGACATAGTAGAACGGATACATGGCGCTGACGGATTGAGCAAAGCTGTAGGTCAGCGTGCCATCGTCGTTAGTGGCGCGCCACATCAGGCCCTGGGCCACACCGGCAATCCACATGGCAGCGATGTAGAGCACGACGCCGATGGTGGACCACCAGAAGTGCACATTGATCAGGCGGGTGCTGTACATCTCTTCACGGCCGAACAGGCGCGGGATCAGGTAGTACATCGAACCGATGGTGATCATGGCCACCCAACCCAAGGCACCCGAGTGCACATGCGCGATGTTCCATTCGGTGTAGTGCGACAGGGCGTTGACGGTCTTCACCGACATCATCGGGCCCTCGAAGGTGGACATGCCGTAGAAGGACAGGGCCACGATCAGGAACTTCAGGATCGGATCGGTACGCAGTTTGTGCCAGACGCCCGACAGGGTCATGATGCCGTTCATCATGCCGCCCCAGGACGGTGCCAGCAGCATCAGCGAGAACACCATGCCCAAGGATTGCGCCCAATCCGGCAGCGCGGTGTAGAGCAGGTGGTGCGGGCCGGCCCACATATAAATGAAGTTCAGCGCCCAGAAGTGGACGATGGACAGGCGGTAGGAGTAGATCGGGCGACCGGCTTGCTTGGGCACGAAGTAGTACATCATGCCGAGGAAGGCGGTGGTCAGGAAGAAGCCCACAGCGTTATGGCCGTACCACCACTGCACCATGGCGTCTTGCACGCCGGCGTAGGCGGAGTAGGACCTGAACATGCCCATCAGGGTGGTGTCGCCGCCCAGGATCCACGGCAGTTCGGCCGAGTTGACCAGGTGCAGCAGGGCGATGGTGATGATATAGGCGCCAAAGAACCAGTTGGCCACATAGATGTGCTGGGTCTTGCGGATCATGATGGTGCCGAGGTAGAGCACCGCATAGGCGACCCAGATCACCGTGATCAGGAGGTCAATCGGCCACTCCAGTTCGGCGTATTCCTTGCCGGAGGTGAGACCCAGCGGCAGTGAAACGGCGGCCAGAACGATGACCAGTTGCCAGCCCCAGAACACAAAGGCGGCCAGACCATCGGATAGCAGGCGGGTCTGACAGGTACGCTGAACGACATAAAGAGAGGCCGCGAAGAGGCCACAACCACCGAAAGCGAAGATCACCGCATTGGTGTGCAACGGACGCAGACGCCCATAGGAAAGGTAGGGTGCCAAAGGCCCGAGGGCTTCGGTAAATGTCGGCCAGATCAGTTGCGCTGCAATCAGGACGCCTACGAGCATCCCTACGATGCCCCAAACGACCGTCATGACGGTGAACTGTCGGACGACCTTATAGTTATAGGTGGTCGCTTCCATCGCGTACTCCTTTATAAAGTCAATAAAACCACTTATTCATGAAGGGTGCCGCGGGGTGCGGACACATCGTGAATATCCCATGTAAACACACAAACACCTGCGCATTTGTGCGACATTTTGACGCGCAGCCATTCTAGCCAACTTTGCGGCATGAAAACCCTGATCCAGATCAGGGTTTGTTCATTTAATATCTGCGTATCCTGTTTTATTAGGGGCCGCGATGTCACCCGGGTTGCCTTAGACCTGGGCGAGCTGGGCGAGCCGATCGGCATCCAGGATGCTGATGAGGCGACGCTGATTTTCGATCAGGCCATCGTCCTGAAAACGAGCCAGCGTTCGACAGACGGTCTCTTCAACGATGCCGAGATAGGTGCCGATTTCGTTGCGCGACATGCTGAGGTTGAATTCCCGGCTGGAGTAGCCGCGTCGGGCAAAGCGTTGGGAAAGGGTGATCAGGAAGGTGGCCAGTCGTTCCTCGGCCGTTTTCTTGCCGAGCAGCAGGCTAAGACCTTGCAGTCGCTGAACTTCCTGGCTCAGGAGTTGGGTTAACTGCACGCGCAGCGAGGGAATCTCCTCGGTGAGTAGCTGCAGGTGATCAATGGGGATCTCGCACAGGCTGGTGTTCTCCAATGCCCGTGCCTCGGTGCTGCAGACGCCATCGTGGAGGTCGGCCAGACCCAGAGGATCCCCGGCGATGTGAAAGCCGGTAATCTGGCTGCGGCCATCGGCCGTTGAGAGGTAGGTCTTGATGGTGCCATAACGAATGGCGTAGATGGCCTTCAGGGGTTCGCCGATGCGGTAGAGCAAATCCCCCCGCTTGATCTGACGACGGTTCTTGGCGATGCGCTCAAGGAGGCGGGAGTCAGCCTCGGTCGAGTCCAATGGGGCACCCAGGCGACAGATGCCACAATTGCGGCAGGCGACGGCATTACAGTCCACATCAGAAACGACCGTCAGTTTTTTCGATTGTGCATTCATGGTTTTTGCGGAGGATCGTCATCATCCATCAAGATGCGGTGTGCCGGGCCTTCCATGTCCTCAAACTGCCCTGTCCTGACCGCCCACAAAAAGATTGCCGCGATGATCGCAACAATGGCGAGGCTGATCGGGATCAGAAGATAAAGGATACTCATGTCTTCATTCTACAAGCAAATTGATAATTGTCATGCGCTTTCGTGGCGGGGCTGCATCTGGGCCGGTGTGGGGGGCTGAGGCGTCGGGTGCTGATGCGTCGGGTGATTGGCCAGACGCAAGGCGTTGAGCACCACCAGCAGGGAGGAGGCCGACATCCCAATCCCCGCCATCCAGGGGGTGACAAGACCCATGGCGGCCGCCGGCAGGGCAAGGGCGTTATAGAGCACGGACCAGGCCAGGTTCTGCCGAATGATGCGCCGGGTTTTGCGGGCAATGCGCACGCCATCGGCCAGTCGCAACAGTTCTGATGACAACAGGATCATGTCGGCGGCGGCCTGAGCGGCCTCGGCGCCCTGATCGACGGCAATCGAGACCTGCGCCTGGGCCAGCACCGGCGCATCGTTGACCCCATCGCCGGTCATGGCGACGACCGCACCGGCGGCTTGCAGGTCGCGCACGGCCTTGAGCTTGTCCTGAGGGTGCATGCCGCCGCGCGCATCGGCGATGCCGAGTTGACGCGCCAGAGCGGCCACATTCTCGGGCCGGTCGCCGGAGTACAGGTGCAGCCGAACGCCGAGGCCCTTGAGTTGCGCGACCAGTTCGGCACAGTGTGGCCGCAAGCCATCGCCAAGGCTGAACCAGGCGAGTACGCCCTGAGCATCGGCGAGGGCGATCAGGGTCAGCCCCTCGGGGAGGCTAAAGGTCTCGCCAGGTGCCGCGAATTCCGGTGCGCCCAGGCGATAGCGCTGGCCATCAATCTCGCCCTCAACCCCGAGGCCGGGGTGATAGGCCAGATGTTGCACATGGGGTAATGCGTCTGAATCCCGGCCCTCCAGGGCGGCCTCGCGCAGGGCGGCGGCGATCGGATGCGTGGCCCCCTGTTCAAGGGCAGCGGCCAGTTGCAGGGCCTGGTCCTTGTCACCGCGCAGGATGCGGACCTCGCGCAGGCGGAACAGGCCATCGGTGAGGGTGCCGGTCTTGTCGAACACAAAGTCGGTGGCCTGGGCCAGGACCTCAAGGGCGTGACCGCGTGTTGACAACAGGCCGATGCGGGTCAGCCGGCCCAGGGCCGCCGTGAGGCTGACCGGGGTCGCCAGACCGAGCGCGCACGGGCAGGAGACGACCAGGACCGAGACGGTGATCCAGAAGGCGCGCGTCGGATCGACCACGGCCCAGTAAGTGGCGATGCCGGCGGCAACGACGAGGAGGGCGAGGACGAAATGGCTGGCGATGCGGTCGGCGGTCTGCGCCAGTTGCGGTTTTTCGGCCAGGGCGCGATCGAGTAGCCGGACGATGCTCGATACCACCGTGTCCTGGCCGGTGCGTTCGACACGGCAGATCAGCGGACTGCCGAGATTGTGGCTGCCCCCGATGACCTCGCTGCCGGGGTGTTTGGGGATGGGCCGCGATTCGCCGGTCAGGAGCGATTCATCGACGCTGGAATGGCCTTCGACCACGCGCGCATCGGACGGGAAGGTCGCGCCGGTTGCCACGAGGACAAAATCGCCGGGTGACAGACGCACCGCGCCGATGGCCTCCTCGGTGCGTGCGGCCGGGTAATCGGGCAGACGCACCGCGGCCGCCGGGATCAACTTGACCAGGGTCTCGGCGGCCTCGGCCGAGCGTTTGCGCGCGTTCATCTCCAGGAAGCGGCCGGTGAGAAGGAAGAACACAAACATCACCACCGAGTCGTAATAGACATCCTGGGAGCCGGTGAAACTGCCATAGACGCTGGCCGCAAAGGCCGCCCCAATCCCCAGCGCGACCGGCACATCCATGCCGGCCCGGTAGAGGCGGAGATCACGCCAGGCCCCCTGGAAGAAGGGCCAAGCCGAATAGAAAACCACGGGCAGGGTCAGCAGCAGGCTGGCAAAGCGCATCAGGGCCTCGATGTCGCGCGGCATGCTGCCGTCGTCGCCGGCGATATAGGTCGGCAAGGCGTACATCATCACCTGCATCATCCCCAGCCCGGCGATGGCTAGGCGGCGGATGGCGGCATTCCGCTCCTTGCGGAACAGTTCTTCCTGGCGGCCCGTGTCAAACGGGTAGGCGTGGTAGCCAATGTCGCGAATCGATTCGAGGATCTGCGACAGCTTGATGCGCGTGTTGTCCCAGCGCACCCGGGCACGGCGGGTGGAGAAATTGATGTCGGCCGAGACGACGCCGGGCAACTGGCGCAGGTGGCGTTCGTTGAGCCAGACACAGGCCGCACAGACGATGCCCTCGAGGATCAGGCTGGCGTCCTTGATGGCGCCATCATTCTTGACGAAACCCTCCTGAACCTCGGGCAGGTCGTAGAGGGCGAGGGCCTTGAGCGCGTCCAGCGCGGCCTCCGGCGTTTTGGGCAGATCGGTGCGCAGCCGGTAATAGTCGGCGTTGCCCGAGTCGATAATGGTCTGGGCGACGGCCTGACAGCCGCGACAGCAGGCGGACTGAGTCGCCTCTCCGCTGCGGATGGGGTAATCGGATCCTTCGGGGATGGCCTCCCCACAGTGATAACAGGGCTGGCCGGCAGCGGATTCTGGCATGCGTCTCCTTTGTGAACGGCGCGATTCTAACAGGGAGCGCAAGTGCAAATTCAAGGTGCGATTCACCGGCATCCTGAGCGGGCCGATATAAACTCTGCCCCATGCTCCCATGGCTTGATCCCGACACCCCGTTCCCGCCCGTCGAACAGGCGCGCAAAGACCCGGACGGCCTGTTGGCGGCTGGTGCGGACCTGTCGGTCGAACGCCTGCTGGCGGCCTACCGGCAGGGGATATTCCCGTGGTTTTCAGCCGGCCAACCCATTTTGTGGTGGTCGCCGGATCCGCGTATGGTCTTGCCGACGGCGGGCTTCAGGCGGCACCGCTCATTGCGGCAGCGGCTGGCGCGGGGTGGATTCGATTTTCGTCTTGATACGGCCTTTGTCGAGGTGCTGCGTGCGTGCGCCGCCCCGCGGGCGACGCAGCCGGGGACCTGGATCGTGCCCGAGATGCAGGCCGCCTATCAGCGCCTGCATGCGGCGGGCCATGCCCATTCGGCCGAGGTGTGGATCGACGGACAACTGGCGGGTGGCCTGTACGGGGTCGCCATCGGCGCCATGTTTTATGGCGAGTCCATGTTCAGTCGCCACACCGATGCCTCGAAAATGGCACTGGCCCTGTTATGCGTCGGGCTTGCGCAGCAGGGCTGCAGGCTGATTGATTGTCAGATGCAGACCCCGCATCTGGCCTCGCTTGGGGCGTATCCCATCGCCCGTCCTGATTTTCTGCGCGAGGTGGAACGGGCGGTCATGCAACCGGCGATGAACTGGAATTGGGAGGCCGAGGCGATGCGTGATGTCCTCCGTTGAAGCGCCGCCGGTGGCCTTCTATCTCACTTCGCCCTATCCCTGCAGTTACCTGCCGGGACAGCAGGCCCGCTCGCAAGTTCTGGTTCCGGGGCCGGTTCCGCTCGGGCCGGCCTACGATGTGCTCATTTGCCACGGCTTCCGGCGGAGCGGCGATCATGTCTATCGTCCGCGTTGCGAGGCGTGTCGGGCCTGTGTTCCCGTGCGGCTGCCGGTCGCCGCGTTTCAACCCGACCGCAGCCAGCGCCGTTGCCGGCAGCGCAATGCTGATCTGGAGATGCGGGTGCTCGAGCCCCGTTTCGTCGCCGAGCACTATGCTCTTTATCGCCGCTACCAGTCGGCGCGCCACGGGGGCTCCGACATGGATCTGGATGACCGCGATGCCTACCGAGCCTTCATCGTGGCGACGCCGGTGCGTTCCCGATTGCTGGAATGGCGGCTGGCGGGGGAGGTGGTCGCCGTGGCCCTGATCGACCTCGTTGCGGACGGGCTTTCAGCGGTGTACACCTTTTACAGCCCCGATCACCCGCAGCGCAGCCTGGGGACCCTGGCTGTGCTCGAGCAGATTGCCTGGGCGCGAGAACAGGGCTTGCCCTGGCTTTACCTGGGTTTCTGGATTGCCGAGAGCCCAAAGATGGCCTACAAGTCGCGTTTTCGGCCGTTGGAGGCCTGCCGTGACGGGGGCTGGATCAGGCTATAGAATCGCGGCCATTCGAGGAGATTTTTCATGCGCCAATACCACGACCTACTCAAACATGTCCTTGCCCACGGTGCGAAGAAGGAAGACCGCACCGGCACCGGCACGCTGTCGGTGTTTGGCTACCAGATGCGTTTTGACCTGGCGGACAGCTTTCCGCTGCTGACCACCAAGAAGGTGCATCTGAAATCCATCATCCACGAGTTGCTGTGGTTCTTGCAGGGCAGCACCAATATTGCTTACCTCAAGGAACAGGGCGTCTCGATCTGGGACGAGTGGGCCGATGCCGAGGGGAATCTGGGGCCGATTTATGGCTACCAGTGGCGCAACTGGCCGGCCCCGGATGGCCGCCACATCGACCAGATCGCCGAGGTGTTGCACACCCTCAAGACCAATCCGGACTCGCGCCGCATCATCGTCTCGGCCTGGAATGTGGGCCAGATCAGCCAGATGAAGCTGCCACCCTGCCACGCCTTTTTTCAGTTTTATGTGGCGGACGGCAAATTGTCCTGCCAGCTCTATCAGCGTAGCGCCGACATCTTTCTGGGCGTGCCCTTCAATATTGCCAGCTATGCGTTACTGACCCTGATGATGGCCCAGGTGACGGGCCTGAAGCCGGGCGAATTTGTGCACACGCTGGGCGATGCGCACATCTATCTGAATCACCTAGAGCAGGTCAACCTGCAGTTGTCGCGGGACTGCAAGGCCCTGCCGACGATGCGCCTCAACCCGGAGGTGACCGACCTGTTCGCGTTCAAGTTTGAGGATTTTACCCTGACCGGCTACGACCCGCATCCGGGGATCAAGGCGCCGGTGGCGGTATGAGACCCTTCCATGGGACTTCAAACAAAGCCTTTACGCTGTCGGGTAACTGTGTCACATTGCCCCTGCACGATGACTTCAGGAACGCGGAAACCCGTTGCCAGGTGATCTGATCCCCTGCCATGACCGTGGCAGCTTATTGTTGAATGTGCCTTGGCCCCCGGCCTTGATCATTTGACGCCATTATTGAGAACGAAGGAGATACACGATGATGAAGAAACTCGTATTGGCTGCCGCCCTGGTGTGTAGCAGCGGCGCTCAGGCTGACGCAAACTCGGACATGATGGCCATGATGGGTTCCATGATGGGCCCGATGATGCCGATGATGGGCCCGATGATGCCCATGATCGCTCCGATGATGCCCATGATGGCTCCGATGGCGCCGATGATGGGCCCGATGATGCCCATGATGCAGCCGATGCTGCCGGCCATGAATTCCATGACCCCCATGATGGCGCCGATGACGGCCCCCATGGGCTCCATGATGCAGCCGATGGCCC
>VGVU01000014.1 GCA_016873905.1 Betaproteobacteria bacterium
ACCGCTTCCGCCAGATATGAAAACGGCCCCAACGGGGCCGTTTGTTTTTCTGTTGAAGATCGAGGGCCGAGGCGTTTCGATCAGTAGTAGTTGGTCTTTTCGGTCTCGACGGGCAGGTTGGCTGTTTGCCAGGCCATGATGCCGCCGGTGATTGATTTCAGGTTGGTATAACCTATTCTGGAGAGTTGCACGGCGGCCAGGGCGGCGCGCCCGCCGGTCCGGCAATAGATCAGGATGGGCGCGGCCTTGTTGGTGAAATCCGGCAATTCGCCGATGCGAAATTCCAGAATGCCACGCGGGATATTCACGGCGCCCGGAATCCGTCCGGCCTCAAATTCACTCGCCTCGCGCACATCGAGAATCTGGACGGGGTTGGACATGCTGTCCCAGGCCGATGGCGGATCGACTTCCTGAATCTGGGCGCGGGCCTCAGCAACGAGTTGCATGGGGGTCATGGACATGGGTCTTCCTTTCGGGGTTTGTCTATCAGGAGGGAGTGTCAGAAGGGATTATCAGAAGGGCGATTGGGCCGGATCGTGCTGGTTGCGCATGTGATCGGCAAGTTTTAGCAGGGCGGTGTAGAGGTCTTCGCGGAGCGACACATCGCTGACGACCTCATCAAGGGCCAGGCGCATGCAGAGCATCCACTGATCGCGTGCGCTGCTGTCGATGGGGAAACCCATGTGGCGACGACGCAGCATCGGTTGGCCACGCCGTTCGACGAAGAGTTGCGGGCCTCCGGTCCAGCCGGAGAGAAACTCGAACAGCTTTTGTTGCGAGCCCGCCAGATCTTCGGCATGGAGCTTGCGGATGCCATAGGCCTCGGGCAATGCATCCATGTGGGCATAGAACCGTTCAGTGAGGCGGCGGATGGCGGGTTCGCCACCCAGGCGGTCGTAGTGGCTCGGGATTGCGTGTGTCATGGTGAGCAAGGGTGGGGGCTTGGAGGGAGAATTCAATGGCAGCGGACAAAAAAAGGGGGAGGAGGTCTTACGACCCCCTCCCAAACACTGCACAAAAGAGGAGAGTGCTACAGCAAACCGTTGTTGCGCTCTGCCGGGTGTCCCTCCCGTATGGCAGCTCGTTACGGTTTGCGTGTCTATAGTAGCAATGTGCGTGCCAACCCATGTCCGTCATAAAAATCAGTATGTTACGCGTTTCGCGTAAGCAGGCCGGCGAATGTTTTGCCAGATATGTCTGTCATTATTGACATATCTGGCATAGACAGCGGGTTTGTGGCCTAATGGCGGCATGGACATCACCACGGAATTCCGTTCCTTTTTTGATGCGCTGCCCGAGCCCCGCATTCTGGTGGACCGGCGATATCGCATTTTGGCGGCTAACCCAGCCTATATCCGGACCTATAGGCACGGATCGGATCAGACATCCATGACGGATGCCGCTGTGGTTGGGCGTTTCTGTTATGAGGTGTCGCATCATTACGATCGTCCGTGTGATCAATGCGGCGAATCGTGCCCCTTGCAGTCCGCTCTGAAGAACAAGCGCCCCAGCCGGCTTTTGCATCTGCACCATACGCCCCACGGCCAGGAGTATGTCGATGTTGAGCTGACCCCGCTGTTCGATGCCGAGGGGGAGGTCACGGCCTTTATCGAAATGATGCAGTTCCTGGGCGAGCGGGCCTTGCCGCTGCGCAAGAAGACTGCGCCGCCAAGCGGGGCGACCGCGATGGTGGGCCGCTCCAAGCCCTTCCTGCGCATGTTGGAGTTGATCAATCGCGCGGCATCCGCCATGACGCCCGTATTGCTGTTGGGCGAGTCCGGTACGGGCAAGGAACTGGCCGCGCAGGCCGTGCATCACCTGAGCCCGCGGCGCGAGCAGCTTTTTGTCCCGGTGGAGTGTTCCGGCCTGACCGAATCGTTGTTCGAATCGGAACTGTTTGGCTACGAGAAAGGGGCTTTTACCGGTGCCAACCAGCGCAAGATTGGCCTGGTCGAACACGCGGCGGGCGGAACCCTGTTCCTTGACGAATTGGGCGATGTGCCTCTGGCCATGCAGGTCAAACTCTTGCGCCTGCTCGAATCGGGCACCTTCCGTCGGGTGGGCGGGGTGGAGATCTTGCGCGCCGATTTTCGTCTGGTGGCCGCAACCCACCGTGATCTCGCGGCCATGGTTGAGGCGGGGACCTTCCGCCGGGATCTCTACTATCGTATTGCGGTCTTTCCCGTGGCCTTGCCGCCGCTGCGTGAGCGTGGCGAGGACCTGCCGTTGCTGATTGATATGCTGCTGGCGCGCCTGGCTCCCGGCCGGGCGGTGCGGATCGCGGCCGAGGCCATGGCGGCACTACGGGCCTACCCCTTTCCAGGGAATGTGCGCGAATTGCGTAATCTGATCGAACGCGCCCTCTTGCTGACCGATGGCGACACCCTCACGGAGGAGGCCCTGGCCTTGCCTGCGCCTACGCCTGAGCGTGTGGCCGTTGCGGCGGATTCCTTTGCGGGGGTTGAACAGACGCTCATCCAGCAAACGCTGGCGAGGCTGGGCGGCGACCGGGCGGCGGCGGCACGCGCCTTGGGCATCAGCGAGCGGACCTTGTATCGAAAATTGCGCAAAACCTCTGGCGCTTCCTCCTCGGAGCCGCGTTGACGGCGGGAGGATGCCCCCCTATCCTGCGCACCTTGTTTATGAATTGCTTATGAATACTCGCCGATGAATACCGCTCAGACAACAACCACATCCCCGGCCGGAATGACGCCTCAGGACTACCAGCGCGTGATGCATTCCATCATCCAGCGTGTGGCCACCGGCCCGGAACTGTCCAAGAACATCTCCCAGAGCGAGGCCGCGCAGGGGATGACCGGCATCCTGGAGGGCCATATCGACCCGGTGCAGGCGGCGATCTTTTTTATCGCCTTGCGCATGAAGCGGGAGACCGCAGACGAGAACAAGGGCGTGCTGGACGGTGTGCTGGCAGCCACGCGGCGGGTGACGGCAGCGGTGGACGAGGTTGTCGATATCGCCGATCCCTATGACGGTTACAACCGCTGTTTACCGGCAGCCCCGTTCCTCGGTCCGCTGCTGGCCGAACTGGGTCTGCCCGCAGTGGCGCACAGCACCCAGAACATTGGCCCCAAATATGGCGTCACGGCACGGCATGTGCTCGCGGCGGCGGGGGTGCCGACAGATCTGGATCCGGCGACGGCGGCGGCACGGCTGTCGGACCCGGCCATCGGCTGGACCTATATTGATCAGGCGCAGTTCTGCCCCGGCCTGAGCGCCTTGGTGCCCCTGCGTCAGCGCATGATCAAGCGCCAGGTGCTGACCACCATTGAGGTCTGCGCGCGGCCCATCGCCGGGCGTCGGCATACCCATTTTGTGACTGGTTTTGTGCACAAACCCTATCCGCCGGTGTACGCGATGCTGGCACGCCATGCCGGGTTCGACTCGGCGCTCATCATCCGCGGTGTCGAGGGCGGCGTGATCCCCTCGCTGCGTCAGGCGGGTAAATACCACCTCTATCAGGACCGGGGCGAGTTGGTCGAGGGGGATGTCGATCCGCTGGCGCTGGGCGTTGAGCAGGCCGTGCGTTCCGTGCCCCTGCCGGACGACCTGCCCAAATCGGAGCGCGAAGGCGATGAGGTGGCGATCATGGTGGATGTCGCGGCGACGGCCGCTGCCGCCGCCAAGGTGGGCATGGCGGCACTCGGCGGCGAACGCGGTCCGGCCTACGATTCACTGGCCCTCACGGCGGCCTTGGTGATGGTGCAGACGCGGCGGGCGACCAGCCTTGCGGAGGCCATGACGCAGGTGCGCGGGGTGCTGGATTCCGGGCGCGCGGCCGCTCGGGTGCGTTGATGGGCTGGACGGCTGTGGCTCCCGTGGGGGGGGCAGACGAGCTCGCGCCTCTGGCGATGAAACGCATCGCCGTGGCGGGTCGGAGGTTACTGCTCTGCCGTGGTCAGTCGGGCTATTTCTGCATTGATGAGATGTGTACGCATGAGGATTATTCCCTCGCTTTTGGCTGCGTGCGCGATGACCGCATCAAGTGTTCGCTGCACGGGAGCTGGTTTGACCTCGCCAGCGGGCAGGCCCTTAACGAGCCGGCTGACTGCGCCTTGCGCACCTATCCCGTCAAGGTTGAGGCAGGGCAGGTCTGGGTGGAGGTTTAGACACCCTCGGTCAGGCGCGTGCCCGAGGCGTTTCTGACCGATCCGCGCCAGGCGCGTTAAAATGTCAGCCTTTAAGCGCCACGCCGGATAGACACCATGCTGCGCCTGACCCAGATCAAACTGCCGCTCGATTATGTGGAGGCGGACATCCCGGCCGCGATCCTGCGGCGTCTTGCCCGTGCGGCCGTTCGCCCCGAGGACATCCTCCGCTACACGGTCTTTCGCCGTGGCTACGATGCGCGCAAGAAATCGGCGATCACCTTTGTCTTTACCCTCGATGTGGAACTGCGCGATGAGGCCGCGGTCCTGCAGTCGCTGGAGGCGCAACAGGACACCGCCAATATCGGCCCAACCCCCGATACCAACTACCGTTTTGTGGCGAAGGCACCGGCCAACCTGGCCTCTCGTCCGGTCATTATCGGCACTGGCCCTTGTGGTCTGTTGGCCGGCTTATTGCTGGCGCAGATGGGTTTTCGTCCCATCTTGCTGGAACGCGGCAAGGCCGTGCGCGAGCGCACCAAAGACACCTGGGGCCTGTGGCGCCAGGGCGAGCTGAACCCGGAATCCAATGTGCAGTTTGGCGAGGGCGGTGCCGGTACTTTTTCGGATGGCAAGCTCTATACCCAGATCAAGGATCCGCATCACTACGGCCGCAAGGTCCTGACGGAGTTCGTCGCGGCCGGCGCGCCGGATGAGATTCTCTATGTCAGCAAGCCGCATATCGGCACCTTCCGCCTGGTGAAGATGGTCGAACATATCCGTGCCACGATCCATGCCCTGGGCGGCGAGGTGCGATTCAACAGCCGGGTCGAGGCGCTGGACCTTGACGCGCGGCAGGTGCGCGGCGTGGTTCTGGCCGATGGGCAACGGATCGCGACCGAGCATGTGTTGCTGGCGATTGGCCATAGCGCCCGCGACACCTTCACCCACCTGCATCGTCAGGGGGTGTTCATCGAGGCCAAACCGTTTTCGATAGGCTTTCGCATCGAACACCCGCAGGCCTTGATCGACCGCGTCCGCTTTGGTCCGGCGGCGGGTAACGAACGCCTGGGCGCGGCGGATTACAAGCTGGTACATCACTGTGCCAACGGTCGTGCGGCCTACAGCTTTTGCATGTGTCCTGGCGGGCAGGTGGTGGCGGCGACCTCCGAGCCGGGGCAGGTGGTCACCAATGGCATGAGCCAGTATTCCCGCGCCGAGCGCAACGCCAATGCGGCGCTGGTGGTCGAGGTAACGCCGGCAGACTTCCCCAGCGCGGACCCCTTGGCCGGCATCGAGTTCCAGCGCCACTGGGAAGCGCAGGCCTTCACGGCCGGAGGGGGCCGGTATGCTGCCCCGGCGCAGCGGGTCGGCGACTTTCTCGCTGGGCGCCCCTCCACCCAGTTGGGCGCTGTCGATCCCTCTTACCAGCCGGGCGTGCACATGACCGATCTTGCGACCTGTGTGCCGCCCTATGTGGTCGAGGCCTTGCGTGAGGCGATTCGGGCCTTTGACCGGGAGATCCCCGGCTTTGCGATGGCGGATGCGCTGCTAACCGGGGTCGAGACGCGCACCTCGTCGCCGATTCGCATCACCCGCGATGCGAGCCTCCAGAGTCTCAATACCCGCGGCCTGTACCCGGCGGGAGAGGGGGCCGGTTATGCGGGCGGGATCTTGTCGGCCGCGGTGGACGGGATCCGCGTGGCTGAGGCGATCGCGCTCGATATGGTGAAGGGTTAGCGTGACGGCCCAGAAGAAGGTCGATCTGGCCGCGGGGGCGCGTGTCCTGGCGATCATCTCGCCGATGACGCAACTGAACACCCCCTACCCCTCGACGGCCTATCTGACCGGTTTTCTGCGTTCGCGTGGGGTGGATGCCGGGCAAGAGGATCTGGCCCTGGCCCTGGTGCTGGCGTTGTTCTCGGAGGAGGGCCTGCGGACGATGCGGGCGCACATCGAGGCGCTGCCCGATGCGCCGTGTCGGCCCCCCGTATTAGAGGCCTTCATGGCCCAGTTTGATCGTTATGTCGCGACCGTGGGGCCGGCGATTGCCTTCCTGCAGGGGCGAGATCCGTCCATGGCTTTTCGCATCGCTGGCCGGGGTTTTCTGCCCGAGGGGCCGCGCTTTTCCGCGCTCGACGAATTCATTGATCCTGACGGGGGCGACCCGCTGGCCTGGGCCTTTGGCGCCTTGGGCGTGCAGGACCGGGCGCGCCATCTGGCGACCCTGTATCTCGATGATCTGGCCGATGTGCTGCGGGCGGCGGTGGACGCGCGTTTTGAATTCGTGCGCTACGCCGAATCCTTGGCGCGGGCGCAAGCGCATTTTGAGGCGCTGGCGACGGCCTTGGCCGAGCCGCCCAACTGGATTGATCGCACCTTGCAGGACCTGACCCGGGCCGCCATCCAGCGCCATCAACCGACCCTGGTGTTGTTGTCGGTGCCCTTTCCGGGCTCGGTCTATGCCGCCTTTCGCATCGCCCAGACGATCAAGGCGCTGGACCCCCGCATCATCACCGTTCTGGGCGGTGGCTTTGTCAACACCGAGTTGCGTGAACTGGCCGAGCCGCGCGTATTCGATTTCTTCGACTTTGTTACCCTGGATGATGGCGAGCGACCGCTCCTGAATCTGCTCGACCATCTGGCCGGTCAGCGGCCGCGGGAGGGCCTGCTGCGGACCTTTGCCCGAGTGGAGGGTCAGGTGCGCTACTTCACCAGTGCGGACGCCGACATCGCCTTCGCCGAGGTGGGGACGCCGACCTGGGACGGCCTGCCGCTGGACCGCTATCTGTCCCTGCTGGACATGCTCAACCCCATGCACCGCCTGTGGTCGGACGGGCGCTGGAACAAGCTGACCGTGGCGCACGGCTGCTACTGGAAGAAGTGCAGTTTTTGCGATGTCAGTCTCGATTACATTGGCCGTTACGATGGTGTGGCGGCGGCGACCCTGGTCGATCGTATCGAGACCATCATCACCGAGACCGGTCAGACCGGCTTCCATTTTGTCGATGAGGCGGCGCCGCCCAAGGGCTTGAAGGCGCTGGCCGAGGAACTGGCCCGGCGGAATCGGGCGATCTCGTGGTGGGGCAATATTCGCTTTGAGAAGGCCTTTACGCCAGCGCTGTGCCAGCAGTTGGCCGACAGCGGCTGCATTGCCGTTTCCGGCGGTCTGGAGGTGGCCAGCGACCGCCTCCTCGCGCTGATGAAAAAAGGCGTGTCAGTGGATCAGGTGGCCCGGGTGACGCGCGCCTTCAGCGAGGCCGGAATCCTGGTTCATGCCTATTTGATGTACGGCTTTCCAACCCAGACGGTGCAGGACACGGTGGACGCCCTCGAACTGGTGCGCCAGTTGTTTGCCGAGGGCTGCATCCAGTCGGGTTTCTTCCATCGTTTCGCCTGCACGGTGCACTCGCCTGTGGGACTGAACCCCGAGGCCTACGGGATTCAACTCCAGCCCGTGCCCTTCGGCGGTTTTGCCCGCAATGATGTCGCCTTTGTGGATCCGACCGGTGTGGACCACGCGAGTCTGGGCGAGGGCCTGAACAAGGCGATCTACAACTTCATGCACGGCATCGGCCTCGACGACGATGTCCGCCGCTGGTTCACCGAGCGGGTGCCACGGCCAACCGTGGACCGGCGGCGCATCGCGCGGGCACTGGCGGCGCGTCATTCGTGAGGTCTTCGGGGCGTCCTCTGCCGGATCTGTTGATTCGGGTCGTGCCGCGCCTGTGCTATCTTCGCGCTCCATGAACTTACTGAAATCCGCACTTCCCTTTCTTCTGGCCTTTGTCTTGCCCCTGCTGCTGCTCTATGCCTGGTGGGGCGGGTTCGCTGCGGTGGAGATCACTCCGGCGGTGCGTGGCCCTTATACCTATGTCTATCTCGAACAGACGGGCGATTATTCAAAATTGCCGGACCTTGAAGTGAAGGCGGAACAGGCCTTGCGTGCTCAGGGGATCGCGCTGGGTACGCCCATCACGGTGCTGCTTTCCAACCCGGACACCGTGATCGTGACGCAGCGGCGCGCCCGGGTGGGTTACGAGGTGGCGCCGGAGACCCGCGTTGCGCCGCCGCTGGCCATCGCCACGATCCCGTCCCGTCCGGTCCTGGAGGTTCGGGTGCAGGCCGGTCGGGCCTTGGCCCCGGGACGCGCCTATGCCGCGCTTGATGAATACTTGCAGGCGCAGGGTCGCGGCATTGCCATGCCGACGGTCGAACACTATCAACCGGCGCCGACCCGATATCACATGGGGGTATTTACGGTTGAGATGGAGCGCTAACGGCGAGTGACGGCACCATGTTGAATGCGATCTGGGTCGGTTTCATTCTGGTGGCGATTGCGGCCTCGCTGTGGAATTTCGTGGTTCACGGCCATGCCGACATCTTCGCGCAGGTCATGCAGGCCAGCTTCGCAAGTGCCAAGACCGGTTTCGAAATCGCCCTGGGGCTGACTGGCGTGATGTGCTTGTGGCTGGGGCTGATGCGCGTCGGCGAACAGGCCGGTTTTCTGCGGGCGCTGACGCGTATTCTGGAACCCTTGCTGGCGCGGATCTTTCCGGGCGTTCCGCGCGGGCATCCGGCCCTGGGTTCGATGACCATGAATATGTCGGCCAATGTCCTGGGCCTCGATAATGCGGCCACCCCGATGGGCATCCAGGCGATGCGCGAATTGCAGACCATCAACCGGACACCGGACAGCGCCAGCAACGCGATGATCCTGTTTCTGGTCATTAACGCCTCGTCGGTCACCTTGCTGCCGATCACGATCTTTACCTACCGGGCGCAGATGGGCGCGGCGGATCCGACCGATGTGTTCATCCCCATCCTGATGGCGACCTATGCCTCGACCCTGGCGGGTTTTCTGACGGTGGCTGCGATCCAGCGTCTGCCCCTGTTCAATGTCGTGGTGATGGCCTGGCTGACGGGCTTGACCGTGGCGGTGGGCGGCGTTTCGGCCTGGTTCTTGAGCCTGCCAGCCGCCGAGGTCAGTCCGCAGTCGGCCCTGATCAGCAATCTCCTGCTCCTGGCCTTGATTGCCGCCTTTCTGATCGGGGCGGTCTGGCGCCGGGTGAACGCCTACGAGGCCTTTATCGACGGGGCCAAGGAGGGTTTTCAGACGGTCATCGCCATCATCCCGTATCTGGTCGCGATGCTGGTTGCGATTGGCTTGCTACGGGCCTCGGGGGTCCTGGACGGATTTACCGATGCGGTGCGTGCCGGCGTGCTGGCGCTGGGTTTTGACGCCCGCTGGGTTGATGCCCTGCCGACCATGATCATGAAGCCGCTGTCGGGCAGCGGCTCGCGGGCCATGATGATCGAGGCGATGCAATCCTTCGGGGCGGACTCTTACATCGGGCGGCTGGTCTGTATCGTGCAGGGCAGTACCGAGACAACCTTCTATGTCTTGGCGGTCTATCTGGGTGCGGCCGGGGTGCGGCGTGCCCGCCATGCCATCACGGGCTGCATTGCCGCCGACCTGGCCGGATTCATCGTTGCGGTTGCCGTAGCGGGGCTGTTCTTCGCCTGACGGGGCTGCTGCTGCGGGGTGGCCTAGTTCGACAGGGCCTGAAGCAGAAAGGTTTGCGCCTCGAACGGCTTGCCACGGCGGGCGCGACGGCGATAACTGCCATCAGATTGCATCTCCCAGGCCTTGACATTGTCTTTCAGCGAGGCCTTGAGGCTCTCGTTGATGACGCGGCGTTTGAGTTTGGGATCCAGCACCGGAAAACCGGTCTCGATGCGGCGGAAGAAGTTGCGGTCCATCCAGTCGGCGCTGGCAAGGTACACATCCTCGGCGCCGCCGTTGCGGAAATAGAACACGCGATGGTGTTCCAGAAAACGGCCGAGGAGGGAGCGCACGCGGATGTTGTCGGACAGGCCTGCTATCCCCGGTCGCAAGGCGCAGACGCCGCGCACGATGAGGTCGATGTGTACGCCGGCCTGTGAGGCCTCGTACAAGGCGTTGATCACCCGGGGTTCGAGCAGGGCGTTCATCTTGGCGATGATGTGGGCCTTTTCGCCCTTGCGGGCGCGCTCGGCCTCGCCTTGAATGGCGGCCATGATGTGCGGGTGCAAGGTGAACGGCGCCTGCCAGAGATGATGGTGTGTCTTGGCCCGGCCCAGTCCGGTCAGTTGGGTGAACACCTCGTTAACATCTTCACAGAGCGCGGGGTTGCTGGTGATGAGGCCAAAGTCGGTGTACAGGCGCGCCGTGCGCGGGTGATAGTTGCCGGTGCCGAGGTGCGCGTAGCGGCGGATCTTGCCGTTTTCGCGGCGCACGACCAGCGCCAGCTTGGCATGGGTCTTGTAGCCGACCACGCCGTAAACGACATGGGCGCCGGCCTTTTCCAGGCGCTCGGCCCAGTTGATGTTGGCCTCCTCGTCAAAGCGGGCCCTCAGTTCGACCACGGCCGTGACCTCTTTGCCGTTCTGGGCCGCAGCAATCAGGTGTTGCATCAGTTCGGACTCGGTGCCGGTCCGGTACACGGTCAGCTTGATGGCCAGGACCTGCGTGTCAACCGAGGCCTGATGCAGAAAATCCATCACCGGCTGAAAGCTCTGGTAGGGATGATGGAGAAGGATGTCGCCCTTCACGGCAGCCTTGAAAAGATCGGGCTGTTTAAGCAACTGGCTTGGGAGTGCCGCGCTGAAGGGCGGAAATTTGAGGTCTGGCCGCTCAACCACATCCGGCACATTCATCAGGCGCACCAGGTTGACCGGCCCACGAACCTGGTAGAGATCCTTTTCGTTCAGGTGGAACTGCTGGAGCAGGAAGTTGCGCATCTCGGCCGAGCAGTTGTCTGCGACCTCCAGGCGGACGGCATTGCCAAAGTGCCGCTGCGGCAATTCGCCGGCCAGTTGCTCGCGCAGGTTCTTGTTTTCCTCGTCATCCACGAATAATTCAGAATTGCGGGTGACACGGAACTGGTAGCAGCCGAGGACCTCCATGCCGGAAAACAGCTCGCCGACATGGGCATGCAGGATGGAGGAGAGGAAGACGAAGCCGTAGTCACAGCCGGCAATCTCGGGGGGCAGTTGAATCACGCGCGGCAAGACGCGGGGCGCCTGCACGACGGCATGGCTTGAGTTGCGGCCGAAGGCATCTTTGCCGGAGAGTTCAACGGCGAAATTGAGGCTCTTGTTGAGGACATTGGGAAAAGGGTGCGAGGGATCCAGTCCGATGGGCGTGAGGACGGGCATGAGATCGCTGAAAAAGAAGTTGCGGATCCACTCGGCCTGTTCGTCTGTCCAGTGGGTACGGCGGAAGAAGCGAATGCCTTCGGCTGCCAGGGCCGGAAGGACCTCTCGGTTGAGGACCTCGTATTGGCGGGCGACGATCTGGTGCGCCGTCTCGGTGATCATGGCATAGACCTGGCGCGGGGTCAGGCCATCGGGGCCACGCTGGCCAGGGGCAATCTCGATCTGCTCCTTGAGGCCCGAGACGCGCACCTCAAAGAACTCGTCCATGTTGCTGGAGGTGATACAGAGAAAGCGTAGCCGCTCCAGGAGTGGGGTGGTCAGATCCTCGGCCTGCGCGAGAACCCGGCGGTTGAATTCCAGGATACCAAGTTCACGATTGATGAGGCGATCTTGTGTGGGCATGGGGTTCCGCAGGGGCCTTGGTCAGATGACACCCCCTATGCTAAGCCAAGCGAGATGATGCTTCCATGACATATTTTTGACGGGGCTCTGAAAGACACTTGTCACAAATCAAGGGATGGTGTTTTAATGGGGACGGGCGATTGACCTTGGTCAAGGATTTCTCGAAATGTGGATATCAATATACACACATCGCTGCTCTGTGGTTGCGAGCAATATTCTTGAGAAATATCAATCGTTCAATGATTTTTTGTTTTGATGTTGGTATAAAGAGACCTCACTGAGAAAGGATGGCGTATGAATTTGTCAGGAATCCTCGTTATTGCCAAGCCCGAATGGGTGCCACAGGTTGTTGCTGACCTTGCGGCTCAGGACGGGCTTGAGGTCCATCAAACTGACCCGGAATCGGGTCGCATCATTGTGGTGCAGGAAGCGACCGATGTTCACGCCGAGATTGAAGGTGTGAAACGGATCAAGGCCATGCCCCATGTCGTAATGGCAGATATGGTCTATCACTATTTTGCCGAAGACGAGCAGGCCTATGACGCCATGCCCGCCGAACTTGCCGAAGACACCTCCGTGTGTGTGCCGGCTTATCTCAACGCCTGATCATTAGCCAAAGGAGCAGATGCCATGGGAATCACCCGTCGTGAGTTTTTGAAGAATAGTGTGGCCGCCAGTGCGGCCGCGACCGTAGGTCTGCCGCTGTCTGAGCAGGCCGAGGCCGCTGTTGCCCAGTCCGAAGCGGGCTGGCAATGGGACAAGGGGGCCTGCCGTTTCTGCGGCGTTGGTTGCGGCATCATGATTGCGACCAAGGGTGGCCGTATTGTGGCTACCAAGGGCGATCCCAAGGCGCCGGTCAACAAGGGTCTGAACTGCGTGAAGGGCTACTTCAACGGCAAGATCATGTATGGCCAGGATCGTTTGACCCAGCCGTTGCTGCGCATGACCGATGGCAAGTTCGACAAGAAGGGTAAGTTCGTGCCCGTGTCGTGGGATACTGCCATGGATGTCATGGTTGAAAAATTCCTTGCGGCCTATAAGGAAAAGGGCCCGCACGGCGTTGGCCTGTTTGCTTCCGGGCAGTGGACGGTGCCGGAAGGCTATGTGGCTGCAAAGCTCTGGAAGGTCGGTTTCCGTTCCAATAACATCGACCCCAACGCCCGCCACTGTATGGCCTCGGCCGTGGCGGCCTTCATGCAGACCTTCGGCATCGACGAGCCGGCCGGTAGCTATGACGACATCGAGCACACCGATACCGCCGTGTTGTGGGGTGCCAACATGGCCGAGATGCACCCGATCCTCTGGTCGCGCATCACCGACCGGCGTCTGACCCACAAGGACATGAAGGTGATCAACCTGTCCACCTATTCGAACATGTCTTCGGATATCGCCGACCTTGAGATCGTGTTCAAACCCAGCGGCGACCTTTCCATTCAGAATTACATCGCCCGCGAGATCATCAAGCGCAATGCCGTGAACTGGGACTTCGTCAAGAAGCACACCGTGTTCGCCACCGGTCCCTACGACATCGGTTATGGCTTCCGTCCGAGGAACGCCGACAAGTTCGCCTCGCCGGCCGAGATGGAAGTGGTCAAGAACGAACAGACGCGCGTCCTTGATAAATGGGAGGCCATTGGCCAACGCAGGAAAGAGGGCGATGTCGTGGCGCAGGCCAATGCCGCTACCGCAGGCCGGGACTGGGCCATTTCCTTCGAGGATTTTGCCAAGGCGCTGGAGCCGTATGATGCCGACTATGTGGTGGCAACGGCCAAGGGCGACCCCGACGAATCGGCTGAGGTGTTCAAGGCCAAGATCAAGGAACTCGCCGATTACTACTGCGACCCGAAGCGCAAGGTGGTGTCCTACTGGACCATGGGCTTCAACCAGCACCAGCGTGGCACCTGGGTCAACGAGCAGGTTTACATGAACCACATGCTGGTCGGCAAGCAATCGATGCCGGGTAATGGCGCCTTCTCCCTGACCGGGCAGCCGTCTGCCTGCGGTACCGCGCGCGAGGTCGGCACCTTTGCTCACCGTCTGCCGGCTGATATGGTGGTGATGAACCCGAAACACCGCGAGTTTTCCGAGAAGATCTGGAAACTGCCGGCCAAGACCCTCAACCCGCAGATGGGTAGCCATTACCTCAAGATCATGCGTGATCTGGAAGATGGTACCTGCAAGTGGGCCATGGTTCAGGTCAATAACCCGTGGCAGAACACCGCCAACCTGAATCACTGGATCAAGGGCGCCCGCGAGATGGATAACTTCATCATCTGTTGCGACGGCTATCCCACGGTGTCTGCAAAGGTGGCCGACCTGGTCCTGCCCGCCGCGATGATCTTTGAAAAATGGGGTCTCTACGGCAACGCCGAACGGCGCACCCAGTGCTGGCGGCAGCAGGTCAAGCCGGTGGGCGAGGCGCGTGGCGATATGTGGATCCTGCTCGAGATGGCCAAACGCATCAAGATCAAGGATTGTTGGGGCGAGCAAAAGATTCCGGGCCTGAAGGCCGCCGGTTTTGAAGACGGCAAAATACCGTCCGTACTGGATGAGGCCGTCAAGATGGGCTACAACCCGGATGCCAGCCTCTACGATGCCTTGTTTGCGACTCCGAAGAACAAGAAATATGCCTGGCCGGATCCGGTGGCCAAGGGCCATGGCAATCATATTGCCGAGAACCTGGGCTTTTTCGTTGAGAAGGCGATGTTCGAGGAATATCGCGAGTTTGGTAACGGCAAGGCGCACGACCTCGCCCCGTTCGATGTCTATTACGACGATGCGGTGCGCGGTCTGAAGTGGCCGGTGATGCTGAAGGATGGCAAGTGGACCGAGACCGAATGGCGCTTCAACTCCGATTATGACTCCTATTGCAAGCCGGGCAGTGGCATTGACTTTTATGGCAACAACGGTGCCTCACTGGTCATGGGCGATCTCGATAAGCCGGGTGACGGCAGCGTCAAGGTCAAACTCGACGGCAAGGCCAAGATCTACTTCCGCCCCTATGCCACCCCGGTTGAAGAGCCGGACTCCAACTTCAATCTCTGGCTGTGTACGGGCCGCGTTCTGGAACACTGGCATTCCGGTTCGATGACCCGTCGCGTGCCCGAACTGCACCGCGCCGTGCCCAACGCCGTGTGCTGGATCCATCCCAAGGATGCCGATGCGCGCGGTCTGAAGCGCAACGATCTGGTCTGGGTCGAGTCGCGGCGCGGCAAGGTCAAGGTGCGGGTCGAGACCGGTGGGCGCAACCGCGTACCGCGCGGCACAGTCTATGTGCCATGGTTCGACGAATCCGTGCTGATCAACAAGGTCTGCCTGGATGCGACCTGCCCGATCTCGAAAGAGACCGACTTCAAGAAGTGCTCGGTGAAGGTCTACAAGGCCTGATCCTGACAAGACGGCCTCCCTCCAGGGAGGCCGTGGTGAGGGGGCTCCTCACCCGGTGACATAGCGTGCCTCCGGGTAAGTGGCTCCAAAGATTATGGGAAACGAAGTATGTCCGCCGACCGTCGCGATTTTCTGGTGCGCTTGATGCAGGGAGCGACCTTGGCCTCCACTGGGGGCTTGGGTTGGGCTTATCTGTTGCGTCAGGAGGCCCGCGCGCAGCCCTTTGCGCTACGCCCTCCGGGCGCCTTGCCAGGCGATGATTTCAATGCTGCCTGTATCAAGTGCGGCCAGTGTGTGGTGGCCTGTCCCTTTGACACCCTCAAGCTGGAACCGGCCGGCGGCAACCTGCCCATCGGCATGCCGTTCTTTGAGCCGCGTCAGATTCCGTGCTATTTGTGCCCGACCATTCCTTGCATGAAGGCCTGTCCGACCGGGGCCTTGTCGCCGAAGCTGAAAGATATCAATGACTCACGCATGGGCCTGGCCGTTATTGATACCGAGAACTGCCTGTCTTGGAAGGGCCTGCGCTGCGAGATCTGTCACCGCGAATGCCCGATCAAGGGCAAGGCCATCACGCTTGAGACGCATCCACGGCAGATCTCCAAACACGCGATGTTTATCCCGGTGGTGCATTCGAATGCCTGCACGGGGTGCGGTATTTGCGTGCGCGCCTGTCCGACAACCGAGCCGGCGATCCGCATCCTTCCGCATGCCTTGATACAGGGCAAGATTGGCGATCATTACCGCTTGGGCTGGACCCGTGAGGATTCCATTACCCAGGAGTTCGATGCCTCGGGTGCCGCGCCGACCATAAGCGCACCAACCAACGCGCCGTCCGGCCCGGTCAAGGGTAAGGCGACCGATTATCTGAATGAGGGGCTATAAATGAGTCACCCAGCCCCCTCCGGTCTTGCCGCCCGCCTGTGGCAATGGCGTTACATTCTTCTGCGCCGCGTGTCGCAATTCATCATTCTTTTGCTGTTCTTTGGGACGGTGCACTGGGGTTGGGAGGTCGCCAAGGATGTGCCCCTCTTGTCGGGCAACCTCTCGGGTTCCAAGTTCATTGGCCTCATCCCGATGGCGGATCCCTTTGCCGCGCTGCAGATCTTTCTTGCTGGCCATGTCTTGCAGACCGAGGCGATTCTGGGTGCGGCGATCGTGCTGGGTTTCTATATTCTGGTCGGAGGGCGGGTCTTCTGCGCCTGGGCGTGTCCGGTTAATCCGGTGACCGATCTGGCGGGCTGGTTGCGGACGCGCTTTGATATCCGTCCGACCTTCATCCTGCCGCGCAACACGCGTTACTTTGTGCTGGTTCTGACCCTGATCCTGTCCGTTTTGACCGGCGTGGCGGCGTTCGAATGGGTGAGCCCCGTGGGCATGATGCACCGCGAGATTATTTTTGGGTTGGGTTTTGGGGCGGCGGTGTTGCTCGCCATCTTCCTGTTTGACCTGTTTATCCTGAAGCACGGCTGGTGTGGCCATCTGTGCCCCCTGGGGGCCTTCTGGTCCGTGGTGGGCAAGGTCAACCCTACGCTTCGGGTCCGTTTTGACAAGACAACCTGCACCCACTGCGGTGAGTGTGCCAAGGTCTGTCCTGAACCTCAGGTGCTGAATCTGAAGCTCCTGGAGGAAAAAGGTTTCGTGTTCTCCGGCGAGTGCAGCAATTGTGGACGCTGCACGCCGGTGTGCCCGGAAAATAGCCTGGTTTTTGATTTCAAGCCCCTGATCCGTGCGCATAACGCACAGGCGCAGGGTTCTGTTTCCGTGAGTGAGACGCAAAGGAGAGTGTGATGAGCAAGAATATGGCATGGGCTGGACTGTTGGCTGGCGCAATTTTGGGTCTTTCCGGCTGTAGCCAGACGACCAAGGCACCCACCGTAAAGGTGGCCGCGATCAATGACGCATCCCTGGGTCTGGAAAAGACCAGCGTCTATGATGTACCGACCCCCCCGGTGACGCAGTATTCCAAGGCGGATCCGGGATCTTCCAAGTCGCTTGGGGTCTCGTATCACACGGCCCCCCCGCAGGTTCCGCACAATATCGATGATTTTGTGCCGGTGACTCGGGACAGCAACATGTGTGTGGCTTGCCATAACACACCGGACCTGATCGGCGCCAAACTCGAAAAGGGTCAGGCTACCCCAACACCGCGCAGTCACTATGTTGGCAAGACCAATGACCTTTACATGGGTCGCTGGAATTGCGTCCAGTGTCACCGCCCGCAGGCAGATTCCGCTCTTCTGGTCGAGAGCGTGTTCAGGCCGGATAGACTCAACTGAGATCGTACCGAGAGCGTTGATCTCAGCCCGCCGCGGCGCCCGTCCGGATTGGACCGGGGCTGATCGGGTATGGCGCCCGGCGGGGATGCGCGACTGGGTCGCGCGTCCCGCGCTAACGCCATCGCGGCGGAGTTGAGAGAAAGGTTGCGTTGTAGGGCTGCGTTGTAGGGTTGCGCAGAAGGGCTGTATTAAAGGGCTGCATGGGTGCAGCCCTTTTTCTATGGGGGCGATTTTCGGGTAGCCGAGGATACGCCTTGCAATCGCCCGGGGGCCTCACTATCCTGTGGCCTCGGTTCGGGAAGAGGGGCTAGGGAATAGGGATGGCGATGGGCGGTTTAATTGCGGTAGGTATGGGCGCGGCACTGGGGGCCTGGCTCCGCTGGGGCTTGAGCCTCTGGCTGAATCCGCTCTTTCCGGCGCTGCCCTATGGCACCTTGGCCGCCAACCTTCTGGGCGGCTATCTCGTGGGCCTTGCCCTGGCCTTTTTTCTGCACCACCCGGACCTGTCGCCGGAATGGCGCTTGTTTCTGGTGACCGGCTTTCTCGGCGGGTTGACGACCTTTTCGACCTTCTCGGCCGAGGTGTTTACCCAGATCGCGCGCGGACAGCTCGGCTGGGCCCTGCTGACGGCGGGCCTGCATCTTTTTGGTTCGCTGTCGATGACCGCGCTGGGGGTCTGGAGCGCGCGGTTCTTACGCGGATGAGTGCGTCCTGGATGGCATGACCCTGTCCGGTATCGACACCCTGGTGCTGTTTGCCGCCTCTCTGGCGGCCAATTTCTTCTCGGCCCTTTCGGGCGGAGGTGCGGGGCTTATCCAGTTCCCCATCCTGATCTTTCTCGGCCTGAGTTTTGGGGTGGCACTGGCGACCCATAAGGTGGCGAGCGTATTTCTCGGCGTGGGCGCCATCCTGCGCCATTGGCGAGAAGGGCAACTGGCCAGGCGGGAGAGCGTCATCATCCTGGCGGCCGGGCTGCCGGGCGTGATCCTGGGGGCCTCGTGGGTGCTACAGGCCCCGGAACGGCCGATGATTTTCCTGTTGGGCCTCCTGACCGCCGGGCTCGGTCTCTATTCCGTGTTCAAGCCGCAACTGGGCCTGACCCACGCGCCACGCAACTGGCATGGGGGCCGGTTGTGGCTGGGTGTGGCCGGGTTGTTTGTAGTGGGTTTTCTCAACGGCTCCATTACCTCGGGCACGGGCCTGTTCCTCACCCTGTGGCTGATCCGCTGGTTTGGTCTCGACTATCAGCGTGCCGTGGCCTACACCCTGATTCTGTGCGGATTCTTCTGGAACGGGACTGGCGCGCTGGTCTTGGGCACGCTGGGCACGGTGGCCTGGGGCTGGATGCCGGCCCTGCTGGCGGGCTCCATCCTGGGCGGTTATCTCGGGACCCACCTGGCCATTCGCCAGGGCAATCGCTGG
>VGVU01000015.1 GCA_016873905.1 Betaproteobacteria bacterium
TCTCGGTATCCACCTGCCAGTCAGCAAAGGCCTTCTGGCGCACCGCGTTCTCGGCCTCGAAGCCCATGCTGGTCCAGACATCGGTGGTCACCAGGTCGGCATCGCGACAGGCATCAAGGGGATCGGCGAACACCTTGAAGTGGTCGGTGCCGGACAGTTGCGCCAGTTCCGGCTGGATTTCGTAGCCCGGCGGCGTCGAGACATGGACATTGAAATCAAGGATCTCGGCCGCCTGCAGCCAGGTGTTGCACATGTTGTTGGCATCACCGATCCAGGCCACGGTCCGGCCCTGGATGGGGCCGCGCGTCTCGATGTAGGTGTAGATATCGGCCAGGATCTGGCAGGGATGGTATTCGTTGGTCAGGCCGTTGATCACCGGCACCCGCGAATGCGTGGCGAAGCGTTCGATGATGTCCTGCTCGAAGGTGCGGATCATCACGATATCGACCATGCGCGAGATCACCTCGGCGGCGTCCTCGACCGGCTCGCCCCGGCCCAACTGGGTATCGCGCGTGTTGAGATAGATCGCCGAGCCACCCAACTGGTGCATACCGGCCTCGAAAGACAGGCGGGTGCGTGTGGAGCTCTTCTCGAAAATCATCGCCAGCGTCCGATCCGTCAGGGGATGATGGGTCTCGTAGCGTTTGAAGCGATCCTTGATCACGCGCGTGCGAGCGAACAGGTAATCCAGTTCATCGCGGGACAAATCCTTGAATTGCAGAAAGTGGCGCAGTTCCATAAGGGTGACCTAACTCGGGTGACCTGACTCGTCAGACAACAGCTTACGCGAGGAAGGCGCGAATCAAACGCGCCAAGCGCTCAACCAGCACATCGGCCTCAGCGTCGGACAGGATCAGCGGCGGCAGCAGACGAATCACACTATCCGCCGTCACATTGATGATGAGCTGTTCCTGATCGCGAGCGCTGGCCACCAGATCCGCACAGGGGCGATCGAGCTCAATGCCGATCATCAAGCCCTGCCCCCGGATGTCGCGAACCCCGACCACGCCCGACAATGCCGTCCGCAGGCCATCCTTGATGCGTTCACCCAAGGCCGTCGCCCGCGCCAGCAAATGATCCGACGCCATCACTTCCAGGGTCGTCAACGCCGCTCGGCAGGCCAACGGGTTGCCGCCAAAGGTGGTGCCGTGCTTGCCAGGGGTAAACATCTCGGCGGCCACACCGCGCGCCAACAACGCGCCCACCGGCACGCCAGAACCCAATCCCTTGGCCAGGGACAGCACATCCGGCTGGATGTCGCTGTGCTGGAAGGCAAACCATTGACCCGTGCGAGCGATGCCGGTCTGGACCTCATCGAGCATCAGCAACCAGCCATGCTGATCGCAAATGCGGCGCAATTCGCGCAGATAGCCGGGGTTTGGCACATGCACACCGCCCTCGCCCTGAATCGGCTCAACCAGGATGGCAACCACCGATTTGTTGTGGGCGGCGACCTGTTCAACGGCCGAGACATCATCAAAGGGGACACGCAGAAAGCCCTGAACCAGGGGCTCGAAGCCGGCCTGTACCTTACGGTTCCCGGTCGCGGTCAAGGTGGCCAGGGTGCGGCCGTGGAAGGATTTTTCCATCACGATGATGGCCGGGGTGTCGATGCCCTTGCTGTGTCCATAGAGGCGCGCCAGCTTAATGGCCGCCTCGTTGGCCTCGGCACCCGAGTTGCAAAAGAAGGCGCGGTCCATGCCCGCCAGGGCGCATAAGCGATCCGCCAGTTCGGACTGCTCGCGGATTTCATACAGGTTAGAAGTGTGGATCAAACGCCCCGCCTGCTCGCACAAGGCACGGGTCAGGCGCGGGTGGGCGTGCCCCAGACCATTAACGGCAATCCCGGCCAGCGCATCCAGATAGCGCTGCCCATCTTCGGCCACCAACCAGGCACCTTCACCGTGGGTAAAGGCGATCGGTTGGCGCGCGTAAGTCTGCATGAGGTGATCTGACATGATGCTTCTAACCTTTGTATCCCGCAAAAAAGGGATTTTTACAAATGTCGAACTATACCTTGATCGGCGGGGGTAAATAAACCTCGGCGTTAAACAGCATGCCAATAACGACGCCGTTCATCGCGCCACAAACGGACAAAATGCCCCTCTCGCGTAAAGTCCAGACGAATGGCACCCCCCAGATCGGTTCGCCAGATCCGACTGCCCACCTCGCGATATCGACCCAAGACCTCTGAATGCGGGTGGCCAAAGGAATTCCCGCGCCCCACCGAGATGATGGCCTCGGACGGGCGTACAGCCGCAACCCAGCGCTCGGATGAGGCCCCTCGACTGCCATGATGCGCAACCAGCAAGGCGGTACTGGGCAGTTGATCCTGCCGCTTTTCAAGCAATTCCAGCTCACCCAGACGCTCAATATCGGCCAACAGCAGAAGGCTCCCCAAAGGAGACTCTACTCTGACCACACAACTGCGGTCATTGGCCGAGAAATACGCGTTTTCGGCCCAATGGGCGGGGGGATGTAACACCTCGAAACGAACACCGTCCCACTGCCAGGTCTGACCCGCCGCACAGCGCGTCTGCCCGGAACCCGCCAGTGGCTGGCCGTACAGGGACCAGGCAGGCTGAAAGGCCGCCGCAATACTCGCCGCGCCGCCACTGTGATCAGAATCGCTATGCGAAACAATAAGTCCATCCAATGACCGTATCCCCATCGCCCAGAGTCGTGGCGCGATAATTCTCTGTCCCGCATCGCTCCCCTGATAGGCCGGCCCGGCATCAAAGAGCAGCGTATGGCGTGCCGTCGAGATCACCACCGCCAGTCCTTGCCCGACATCCAGGGTATCGACACGCCACTCCCCCGCGCCAGGACGGTCATTCGGGGGATAGAGCAGCGGCAACAACAGGACAAGACCCAAGAATCGGCGCGGGAACGCTCCCGGGAGCAGCACATAAATCAGCCCTATCGCCGCCAGGAACATCGCCCCACCGCCCGCCTCGCCCACATGCCAGACCGGCTGCGGCCAGTCCGCCAGGGCCTCCAGACCCCACATCACGGCCCCAATCACACCATGAGTCAGCAGCGCCAGGACCTCATAAGGCAGCAGCGCCGAGAGCATCGCCAGTGGAACCACCAACAGGCTGATGACCGGGATGGCGAAGGCATTCGCGAATGGCGACACCAGGGAAAACTCATGAAACAACATCAGCAGCAAAGGCAACAAGGCCAGACTGGCCACCCACTGCGTCATCGCCCAGGCCTGCCACCAACGCGGATGGCGCAAGCGCCCCGCACCCGCATAAAAAAGGGCGGCCACAGCCATGAACGAGAGCCAGAAACCGGCCGAAAGGGATGCCCACGGGTCGATCAGGATCACGGCGGCCAGGGCCGCGGCCAGAATGCGTGATGGCGAGTGCGCCAGACCCAGCCAGACCCCAGAGACCATGGCCGCGATCATGTAAAGCGTGCGCTGTGCCGGAATACCAAATCCGGACAACAGCGTATAAACCACTGCCAGCAGCAAACCGGCGAGGGCCGCCGCCTTAACGGCGGGTAGGCGCAGCGTAAGCCAAGTCACGCGTCGCCAGAGGGCATACACCAGCGCATACATCAACCCGGACAGCAGCGTGATATGCAGGCCCGAGATACTCATCAGATGCGTTACCCCCGTCATCCGGAACAATCGCCACTGCGCGTCTGGAATGGCATTCTGGTCCCCCACCGCCAGCGCAATGGCAACCCCGGCAAATGGCAGGGCCCGACCCTCCGGATCCACCAGCCGCTGCGTCATCCCATCATGCAGGCGCTGGCGAAGGGCATCTATGCGGGCCCGGAAGCTCGTGGCGCACAAATCAACCCTCTGCACGGGCCCGGCCGCGGTCGCAAATCCGCGGATACCGCGTTCAAACAACCAGCCCTCCATGTCGGCGACACCGGGGTTCTGGCTGGCATGCGAGGGACGAACACGCAAGTCGAGGTGCAGGCAATCGCCCCCTTTCGGGACTGCGCTCAACCACTTTGTCGCGGCTGTTACCTGCAGCCGCTCGGGCAGGACCCCGTTCTCGTCGCCGGTAAGGCGCAAGACGAAACGCCAGCCATAGGCTGTTGCCTGCGGCAGCCCCTCAATCAGGCCCGTGGCCGGGGTGCGGAGTCCAGTCCAATGAGGGTCAACGCGGTCCGCCAGACGCAGGTCCGCGCGCCCGGCGGCGTAATAAAAACCGGTGGCAAGGGCAATAAGTCCAAAGCCACCCCAGCGGAGCACGCCCCTGTAACCCGTGGATGGCAGAGGCCGCAACCCGTAATAGCCAATGAGCAACACCAGCGGGGCCCACCACAGCAGGGCGAAGGTCGGTAAGGTGGCCTGCATCTGCAGCAAGCCTGCGCCCGCCGTAAAGCAGAAAATCAGCCAACGCATGAATCAGCCCACCCCGGAGTCAGCCCACCCCGGAATTCGGACTACAATGACCCGCAGCGCTCCAAGAAATGTCATCGCCCACCGCCATGCCACGCAAGCATTTTCGCAAGTTTCTCCCCGATCACGCCACGATCCGCGATCACCGCCATCTGCGCTGGACCGGCACATGGCTCAAACACCCCAACCTCTGGCACCTGAATCGGGCCTCCGTGGCCGGTGGTGTCGCCGTCGGCATGATCGGTGCCCTGGTTCCAGGGCCGGTACAAATGCTCTCGGCGGCCCTCTTGGCCATCGTCTTTCGTGTCAACCTGCCGGTTGCTGTCGCCACAACCCTGATCTCGAACCCACTGACCTGGCCCTTCATTATCATCGCGGCCCTCGCCATCGGAGAGTTCCTGCTCGGCGCAAGCAGCGCCCCCCCCACGGCAATGCAGTTCGACTGGAGTGACTGGACAACCTTCCTGCCCGAATTCTGGCACTGGCTACTCAGCCTGGGCGAGGCCTTTTTACTCGGCGAGGTCATCCTCGCCGGCATCCTCGCTGCCCTCGGCTATGCGGCCGTACGCATCGGCTGGCGGCTCTATCTGCTGGCCTATCTCAAGCGCCGCCAGGCCCGCCGGCAGCAACCCTGATCAGGGACGCTCCGACGGTACGCTCACCGGATAGCCATTGGTCAGTGCTGTCATGAACACCTCCATATCCGTATAGGCCGGGCTGCCTGGCTTGAGGGCATTGAAACCCAATTCCAGACTGCATTGAGCAAAGCGTATGTGCAGGGAGGTGATCCCAAAGCGATCCCGATAGACCGGGTAATGCGCCACATCCCCATACGGTGAGGTCACCACGGTGGCCCGCAGCGACTGCCCTACCCGCTCGACATGACAGGAGGCGCAAGACATGTTGTTGCGGCCAATCTTCTGATGATAGAGACGCTCACCCCGTTTCCAGGCCTCGCGCAGCGGGCCCGAACTGACATCAATCTGGATGGGCATTCCCAGACTCTGGGAGGCCACATAGAGGGATACGGCGCTGTTGTCATGGCTGCCGTTTTGCAGGACCTCACCCTCCAGCGCGGCGCAATGTTCAATGACCTCCTCCAGACCGGCCACCCGCCCAAGATCAGTGCGATAAGCCGGAAAGGCCGTCCGCAGTCCGCGCAAAGAGGTCTCGTATTTGCCATTCAACCGATACATCACGAGGCAGTTCTTGAAGGTTCCCGATCGATTCAGTTTTTTGAACAGCGTCAACCCACGGTCCAACGCCAAGTGACCCGCGTGCATCTCCTTGTTGAACGGGTAGTCCATGTGCTTCCAGTTCAGCTTCCAGCTATCGTCCGGATGTCCAGCCAAACGCAGATCCAGTTTGGCAGGATCCTTCCAGTAACGATAGGTCCCGGTCAGCTGCAAGTCGCCACTGACATGCGGCTCAAAATGTTCAGCCGAGGTGTATTCCTTGTATGGCTCATCCGCCCAGGCGGGTGCCAACATCAGACCCAGCACGACAATCAGGTTACGCATAATCACTCCAGACTCTGCAGATACGCCACAACATCGCGAATGTCCTGATCGGACAGAATACCCAGCGCACCAAAGGGTGGCATCACGGCCCGCGGTGCTGAGGTGCGCACATCGTAAATCTGCTGATAAAGATCGGCATCGCTCATCCGCATCTGCTTGTAGTGCCGGAGATCGCGACCAAAGGTGCCTGGCCACTCTTCACCAGGAATCGCGTGGCAGGTCACGCAATTGCCGCGCTGAGTATCCATTGCGATCGCCTTTCCGCGTACCGCATCGCCCCGCAATGGACCCACATACTGGGCCTTTTTCGGCCGTGGCATGGGACGAGGATCGTCTACGCACAGCGTCGGCCAGGGTGATAAATCCACGGAGTAAGGGACCCACTCCAAGAGTCCGCTATCGACCTTGATCTTCGGCATCAAGGTCTTGGTCGGTATTTTGGGATCCATCATCTCGCCCGGGGTATATCCATAGCCGAGGGGACTCCCGCACAAAAACGCCACCAGAATAACCCGCCATATCGTATGCATGCACCAGTCCTCATTCATTATTCGGATTCAACAATCCTTTATGCGAGGTCAGTCTAACACCGCTTGGCGCAAGCGTCATGCCATAAGTGCGCCGTCCTGAAGCGTCAGGGTGCGTTGCATGCGTCCCGCCAGCACCGGATCATGGGTCACCACCAGCAAGGCCACCTTGTGCTGCTGGCTGAGATTCAGCAACAGGTCCTGAATATGCGCAGCCGTGTGGCGATCCAGATTGCCCGTGGGTTCATCCATCAGTACGCAAGCCGGACGCGTGACCAAGGCGCGGGCGATAGCCGCACGCTGCCGTTCACCCCCAGAAAGTTCGCCGGGGCGATGGGCCAGGCGATGACCCAATCCCACTTCGTTGAGTGCGGCGGAGGCCTGAGCCTCGGCCTCGACCCGCGCCATCCGCCGCAAGAGGAGAGGCATGGCCACATTCTCCAGCGCCGTGAATTCAGGCAAGAGATGATGGAACTGATACACGAAGCCCAGATTGCGATTACGCAACGCGCAGCGCTCGCGTTCACTGATGTGCGCCAGATCCTGGCCATTCAGGATCACCTGACCGGCATCGGGCCGATCAAGCCCACCCAGGATATGGAGCAGCGTGCTCTTGCCAGACCCCGAGGCGCCCATAATGGCGACCTGCTCGCCCCTCCCAATGCTGAGATCGACCCCTTCCAGTACCGCGACCTCAGCGGCACCCAGCCGATACCCCTTGCGGATTCCCTGACACGCCAAGGCCATGGAATTATTCATAGCGCAGAGCCTCCGCCGGATGCACGCGCGAGGCGCGCCAGCTCGGATACAGGGTGGCCAGGAAGGAAAGTAACAGCGAGATTCCCCCAACCCACAACACATCGCCCAGAACCAGCTTGGATGGCAACTCGGAGATGTAATAGACATCGGCCGGGAAGAGGTCCTGTCCGAGAAGGCCCTCGATAAACGGCACCACGGTCTCGATATTGAGGGCCAGGAGGATGCCCGTGGAGACCCCCATCAGCATCCCGATCACCCCAATCAGACTCCCTTGCACCATGAAGACCTGCATCACCGAGCCAGGCTGCATCCCCAGTGTGCGCAGGATGGCGATATCGGACTGTTTGTCCTGCACGGCCATCACCAGGGTCGAGACGATGTTGAACGCCGCCACCGCCACAATCAGGGACAGGATGATAAACATCATGCGTTTCTCGATCTGCACAGCGCGAAAGAAATTGGCGTGGCTCTGAGTCCAGTCCGACACCGCATATTCGCTGTTGAGGGCATTCACCAAGGCCCGACGCACGCGCGGTGCCTCGTCCATATCCGCCAACTTCAGACGCAGGCCCGAGACCGCCTCGCCCGTACGCAACAACTTGGCTGCGTCGTCGATGTGGAGAAAGGCCAGACCAGCATCGTATTCATACATGCCCGCCTCAAAGACGCCGACCACCGTGAACTGCTTCATGCGCGGGATCATGCCCGCGGGGGTCACCACGCCCTGCGGCACCACCAGAGTCAGGCGGTCGCCGCGAAACGCGCCCAGTGCCCGGGCCAATTCAGCGCCCAGGACAATATTGAATTCACCGGGACGCAGATCCTCAAGGCGGCCCGACTTCATCCGCGACGGCACCTCATCGACCTGCCCTTCCCGATCCGGCAAGACCCCGCGCAACATCACCCCGCGCGTCTCGCCACCCGCCGCCAGCAGGCCCTGGCCGTTGATGTAGGGCGCTGACCCAATAATGCCGGCCTGCTGCCGCACCCGGCCGTCCAGTTCCGGCCAGTTCTCCAGCCGGCCATCGTGACCACTCATCTCGATATGCGCCGCCACCCCCAGAATGCGGTTGCGCAATTCATCCTGAAAACCATTCATCACCGACATCACCACGATGAGCGCCATCACGCCCAAGGCAATGCCGGCCATGGAGACGACCGAGATAAAGGAGATGAAGTGATTGCGGCGTTTGGCCCGCGTATAACGCAAACCAATCCACAGCTCAAAGGGCCAACCTGACAGACTCATGCAAAGGCCCTGACGAGACAAAAATGGGAAATGGACATGGGAAAACACATGGGAGACATTGTAACGGGCCTCTGCTCCGCCGTCCGTCCTATTCGCTGTCCTATTCGCCGTCCTATTCGTATTACGGCGTCCGCGTTGATGCGGGTCAATCGGCGCTGGCAGGCTTTTCGTTAGAATACGCCGCATTCCCTGTTTAACTTCCCCGTTTAAACCACCTCATCCAGCCATGTCATCCGGTCCCCGCGAAATCACCACCCCTTTCCGCCCCATCCCGTTGGAGGTGCCGGAAGGCATGAAGCCCAACGAGTTTTTCAACAGCGCCGAAAATCTCAACGACCTGATGCACAACAACGGTCTTCTGCAAAACCCGGAAGGCCTGCTCCTCTATCGCAAGGCCATCGGCCACAGCAACCTGTTCGATGCCTCCATCATCTATAACACCTCGCAATCCGTTCTCGACCCGCTCGGCCGTCCGGTGCGCCGCACGCAGGTGCCCGATGCAGTGAAGAATGTCTGGAACCGGATGAACCAGATCCTCTTCGATTACATGCTGGAACTCTATCCGGATCCGGAAAGGCACCTCGTTCTGGCCGGCGAGGCCAGCCTGGATGCCACCTGGCCGCTCACCTCGCCCGGGGTCCCTTCGATCCGCATGCTGCATAATCACTTCATCGTCTTTGACAAGCAGGAATTGCAGGCCGCGCCGCTGGCCGACGAGGCCAATCCCAACCTGACCGACGGTGGCCAGCACTCCCTGTTCCAGGCCCACATGCGCGACCTCTATCGCGCCTTTTTCGACGGCCTGGAACTCTCCATCCTCAGGCCCTGCCAGTCCGGCTCCTGCCGCATTGCCCTTACCGGTTATCCGCAGGGCCTGCCCAGCTGGGAGATTCACGGTGGGGCCAGCGCACTCAAGGATCCGCGCTTCTGGAGGGAATACGACACCTTGCTCAAGGGTTTCATCGACTTCTACCGCAGCTTCTTCAGCCAGGTCTCGACCCGCAATGCCCCGCCGCCCCGCGACCTGAACTTTCCGCAGTTGGTTGAGGAAAAACTGCAGTTCAATAACGACTTCCTCAAGACCGCGAAGATGGTGCGCGACCGTTGCATCAAGGACGCCAAGTACGCCAACGCGATTCGCTGGCAGCCCGCCTTCAAGCAGCTCATCTATCGTAACGATGCCGGCAACCTCATTGTCACCATCAGCCAGAACTCCATCGGCAACGCCATCACCGAGCTGCTTGGCGTGGTCGTCAAGCGGGTGCCAGATGCCGAGACCTACGCTCAGGCCGAACCGGCCCTGATCGAGAAGCTCCTGGCCGTACGCCAGCGTCTGGTCGAGGCCGATCTGGGCGAGGGCATTGCCACCCCCTCCTGGCCCGCCTGAGAGCGCTTGCTTGAAAAGCATCCTTGCGCGCCTCTTTGCCAGGAACCTCCCGCCCATGGCGCCTCCCAGTGCCGCGCAGTGTGCGGCTGAGGATGGGCTCGAGACCTCCGGTTGGGTCTGGTACTTTGCCCAGCCCATTCATCTTGAGGCGCGCATGGAACATCTGGTTCCCAGCGCAGACCTCTCGGCCCACCTCAACACGGAGGAGTGGCAACAGCTTGAATCCCTGCTGAACCAGTATTTCGACGGCGAGGAATGGCGCTTCTTCCTGACCCTGAAGCAAGGTCTGAACCCAACGCCGCGGCTTTACTTGCGCGTCACTACCGCTTTCGCCTTCAAACCCCTGCCCATCGACGAAATCATCGGCCGCCCCATGGCCAGCCACTGGCCCTCCGCAGTTGAAGCGCGGCCGCTGGCCAGATCCCTCGCGCAACAACTCAACGAGATCCAGATGCTGCTCCATGAACAGCCCTTCAACGAGGCGCGTGAGGCGCGTGGCGAACCACCCGTCAACGGGTTATGGCTCTGGGACCGCCCTGCCCTCCCCGCTGGGAGCAAAGCTTAACGCCAGCGCCAGCGATCCTTCACGCCGCAAGCGCACCCGCGCCGAGCGATAGTCAGGATACAGAATCTCAACCTCGCGCCAGAAGGCCGGCGAATGGTTGTGTTGCCGCAGATGTGCCAATTCGTGGCAGATCACATAGTCGATCAGGTCAGCGGACAACATGACCAGCCGCCAGTTCAGGGCCATCCGCCCCTGGGCCGACAGGCTACCCCAGCGCGTCCGCGCATCGGACAGGCGCAAGGGTGGGATCGCCACCCCCATCTGCGCGGCCTGTATCGCCAGACGCGCCGGCAAGATCATCGCCGCCTGCGCGTGGTACCAATCACGCACACGGCCGGGCGCCTCGGACCAGGCACCGCCCAGTTGCAGGCCGTCCGCCCCTGTGCTCGGCACGGTTGGGCCATCTTCCTGCCAGTTCAGGGTGAGCGGCCCACCTAACCACGGCAGCGCCATCCCGTTGCACCATTCGCGCCGACCCTGCGCAGCGGCTTGCAGGCGTGTCAGCAGCCAGGGCCAATGGCGACGGATAAAACCCTCCACCTCGCTCAAGGGGGTGTGGTGTGGGGCCTGCACCACGATGCGCCCCGCCTCCCGCACTTGCAAGGCCAGCGTGCGCCGGGCGCTGCTACGCCGCAATTGATAGCTGAGTTCAAGATCGGGCCCGGTCAGGGTGTAGAAGGACTCACTGCGCCGTATCGTGGCCCGCCCGCCCCGCCCTTGCCCTGCAGGCAGCAGCGCTCTCAATCGTCTCATCCAATCCGCTGGCATAGGACTCCCAACGCAACCCCAGAGACGGGGCTACGAAATTTGACGAATAGAGGTTGATGGTCTATCCCTGAACGCAGGAATCGAGAAATCGTTTCCTGCCTTCCGGAGCTTCGCAACGAGGAGACCATCATGACACCCAAACCGGAACCCGTTGAACAGATTGCGTGCGCATTGTGCATGAAGGAAATCCCGAAATCCGAGGCCACCGTGGCCGAAGCGGCGGATTATCTGCTCTATTTCTGTGGTCTGGATTGTTACGATGCCTGGCAGAAAGAACCGCATGAAAACAACGTCCCACCGGCCCAATAGCCCAATAGCCCAATTTAACGCGGCGACGGCAGGGTGAGCATCTGGGCCTCAATCCATGCCTCCACTTCAGCATTAACCTCGGCGGGTTTGCGTCCGGCCGTGGCAATGGGGGCGCCGATCCGTACCGTGACCCGCCCGGGCTGTTTCACCAGCGCGTTCTTTTTCCAGCATTCACCGGCATTGTGAGCCACGGGCACCACGGGTACGCCCGCCTTGCAGGCTAGCCAGGCACCCCCGATCTGATAATTGCCACGCTCGCCCGGGGCGATGCGTGTCCCCTCCGGGAAGACAATGACCCAGAATCCGGCCGCCAGTCGTGCCTGCCCCTGTTCCACAAGCTGCTTGAGGGCCTCGCGCCCCGCCGCTCGATTAATCGCGATGGGGCTAAAGGCCGCCAGGCCCCAGCCAAAAAAGGGCAGGTGTAACAACTCGCGCTTGAGGACAAAGGACAAGGGCGGAAAGATCTGCTGGAAGGCAATCGTCTCCCAGGCCGACTGGTGTTTGGAGAGAATCACAACGGGTGCGGCCGGCCGGCCATCCGCGTTGACCGGCAAGTTTTCCAGACCCTCAACCGTGTAGCGTATGCCTAACACGCGCCTCGCCAAGGCCGTCACCAAGGTGCTCCAGGTGCGGATCAGGCGATATCGGGTGAGGCGCGGCAGCGCAAAGGTGACGAGGCCGAGCACGCCGTACGGCAGGGTCAACAGGGTTTGCAACAGCAAAAACAGGAGGGAGCGTAAGGCGTTCATTTAACGAGCTTTCATACAGCGGGTGTCCCAACAGGGATCACCTGCGCCAGAACAAAGGGCGCGGCCACCACCGCCCAGAACTGCGCTGCGTCTGACGACCAGGCTTGCGCCTCTGCCACGCTGACCGGGGCCACCTGCCCCGCCGCCATCCAGCCCTGAAGGGTGGATGCCTCATCACGAGCCACACAACAGGCCACAGCGACCAGATCCAGGCCCGCGTCGACCCGAATCAGGGCCCCGCGCGCAAACGCCCGCTCCAGCTCCGTCCAGGTTACCCGACCCGTCTGGGCATTGAACAGGGTCTCGAGATCCGCCTCCTGAACGGCCGCCTCCGTCATGCCCCGCTCCTTGGCGTGTAAGGAACCGCCTTGTCCCAGAGGCGTTCCCAGTCCGCCTGGTAACGGCGGGCAATCTCAGGCTGGTTCCAGATCACCATGACATTTTCCGCATTCCGCTCGGCGGCCGAACGGCTGTAATTAAAACTGCCCAACTCCACGGAGTGGCCATCAATCACCAGGTACTTGTTGTGTTGGATGGCGTGCTTTTCGTCAATGCGCACGCTGATGCCCTGATTGGCAAGAAAGGTGGCGGCGCTGTAGCGCTCGCTGCGCTGGCTCTTGTCGAGGACCGCGCGAATCCGAACCCCTCGCTTGTGCGCTGTCAGCAGGGCCTGAGCGATGGGCTTGCTGGTAAAGGAATACGCCGCAACCAGAATTTCCTGCTGCGCGCTGCCAATGGCTCGAATCACCAGGGCCTCTGCCCCTCCCTCGGGCGAGAAGCCAATCTCGACCTGCCCGGTCAGGGGAATGGGTTGACTATCCGGAAGGACGCCCGGAAACAGGCCGCTGAACACGCCACCCAGGGCGATTGCCGCGCCCATAAACAGGGAAAACAAGGTCTTTGTCATAGCGGGTTATTGTCCCGCTTTTTGTGGCGCCATGCATCCCTGACCGCCCGGGCAACGAATCTGGCACAATGGGCAGCCAGTGCCTCGGCCCAATCTGACCTCACCCGACCGAGCCCGACCCCATCCATCCACCCCCGCATGGAGACCCCAATGAATCGATTTATCCCGTTCCTTGCCACCCTGTTACTGCTCGCCGGGTGCAACAGCCTGCCCGTCATCGACGGCCAGAAGGAAGACATCGACGCCATTCGCAAGCAGTTATTGGGCGAGATGCCACTGCCTCTGGGGGCCAAGATCAACAACGAGGCCTCCCTGATCCTGGGAGCGGGGGAAAACTGGACCGGCCGCGTGGTACTCAGCGTCCCGATCGGGGTGGCCGAGGTTTTCAATACCCTGCGTGAGCAATTCCAGGCCGGCGGCTGGACCCTGCTCTCCTCGGTCAAGGCCAAAAACAGCATCTTGGTCCTAACCCGTCAGGAGCGCACCGTAACGATGGAAATCAGTGAAGGCAGCGGCATCAGCAACAGTAGTCAGATCGTGATGTCCGTAGCCCCCCGCAGCAACACGCCCGCACAACCGGCAACGCAACCGGCGCGGCGTCCCTAAGTCTGCCCATGACCCCTGAATTACTCGCCCCCGCCGGCTCGCTGGCCATGCTCGACACCGCCCTGGCCTTTGGTGCCACGGCCATCTATGCCGGGCAGCCGCGTTACAGCCTGCGGGTGCGCAACAACGATTTCGGCAACTTGCCGGTGCTGGCCGATGGGATACAGCGTGCCCATGGCGTCGGAGCGGCTTTTTACCTCGTCTCCAACATCGTGCCGCATGGCGCCAAATTGAAGACCTTCCGCGACGACATGGCGCCGGTCATTGCCCTGCGGCCCGATGCCCTGATCATGTCCGATCCCGGCCTCATCATGCAGGTGCGCGAAACCTGGCCCGAGATGCCCATCCATCTCTCGGTTCAGGCCAACACGGTCAACGCAGCCAGCGTGCGCTTCTGGCAGGGGATCGGCCTGTCACGCATCATCCTGTCACGCGAACTGTCGCTGGACGAGATCGCCGAGATCCGCCAGGCCTGCCCCGACATGGAGCTGGAGGTCTTCGTGCACGGCGCGCTGTGTATTGCCTATTCTGGTCGCTGCCTGCTCTCGGGCTATCTCAACCACCGCGATGCCAATCAGGGGACTTGCACCAACGCCTGCCGCTGGGACTTTAAACCGCAAGCGGCCCGCATTGATGCGGCTGGGGACACCTGGGTGGTCGAGGAAAAGGAACGCCGCACCGGTGCCTTCAATGTCATTGAGGAAGATGCCCACGGCACCTATATCTTCAACTCCAAGGATCTGCGCGCCATCGAACATGTACAACGCCTGGTTGAGATCGGCGTCGATTCGCTCAAGATCGAGGGCCGCACCAAGTCGCCCTATTATGTGGCACGCACCACACAGGCCTACCGCCAGGCCATTGACGATGCCGTCGCCGGTCGCGGTCTGAACCCTGCGCTGCTCGGCCAACTCGACGGGCTGGCCAACCGGGGTTATACGGACGGCTTTTTTGAGCGCCATACCCCAGCCGATTATCAGAACTATCTGAGCGGCCATTCCGAGTCGGGCCGCAGCCGCTATGTCGCCGATGTGATTCGCTACGATGCAGGGCGAGGCCTGTGTGAGGTGTATTCAAAAAACCGTTTCCAGGTCGGCGACCGGCTGGAGGTCATTCAGCCCGAGGGGGTCCGTGAGTACACCGTGTCCCGCATCGAGAATGCTGATGCCCAAAAAATGGAGGTTGTTCCCGGTGGCGATCACCGTGCCTGGATCGACCTGCCGGCCCATTGCGTGGGTGCCTTCGTGGCGCGTTTTATCTCCTGATCCGGGCCATAAAAAACCGCCGGCGAACCGGCGGTTTTCAGGGAACCAAGATCATGCGGGCATCACTTCTTCTCGACGATCTTGGCGCTACCGTCCTTGCCGAAGGTGATGTCGGCATTGAGGAACCAGGTCTTCAATTCAGAACGCAACAGCTTGACCATATCGTGCGCCTCGCCACCGCGCCCCCCAGCGCCACAGAAGAAGACGATAGGCTTATCCGCTGGCAGGCTCTCGATGCGTTTTTCGAGGGTATTGATGGGCACATTGCTCGCCCCTTTGAAGGTCCCGGCGGCAAACTCATGCGGGTCACGCACATCAATCAAACGCATACTCTCCGGCGCTGTCGCCAGCAACTTCTCAAAGGCGCTCACCTGCAGTGATCCCGGCTCCTTGCCCGCGACAAAGCCCGTCGTGATCGGGGCGGTCGGGGCCGGCGCCACAGCCGCGGCCGCGGCCGGAGCAACCGGTGCGGGCGCTGCAACCGGAGCGGCAGCAACGGTAGGCCCAGCGCCATATGCGGCAACCCAAGCCGGATAACCCTCAGGCACGACCTTGACATTCTTGTAGCCGAGGGCGATCGCCTTGGCGGCCGAGTTTGAGCTCAGCACACAGGACACCCCTTCGCAGTAAAAGTACAAGGCCAATCCCTTATCCGCCGGCAATTTGTCGACCATCTTATCGAAGGCGCTGTCCGGAATGCTGATGGCACCCGGGATATGGCCCTTGTCGTACTTGCGATCCTTGGGCCGCGAATCGACCAACAGCATCGGCGCCTTGTCGTCCATCTGTTTCTTGATAAAGGCCACGCTGACAGCGCCCATATTGCCCTTGGCGATCCAATCCGGATAACCACCGGCATAGACCTTGATATTGCTGTAGCCCAATTTTTCCGCCTTGAAAGCGGAGTTATGGCTGAGCGCGCAGGTCTCGCCCTCGCAGTAATAGATCAACAGGGTGCTCTTGTCGGCTGGCAACTTGTCGACCATCTTGTCAAAAGCGCTGTCCGGAATATTGATGGCCGTAGGGATATGCCCCGGGTCAAACTTGCGGCCCGTCGGGCGGGAATCAACAATCATCACCCCCTGCGGTTTGGGAATGATGGCGTATTTGGCAACAAAATTGGCATCCACAATGGTGTGAAACTTCACCATCGCCGGCTCTGCCGCCGTCGTAGGCGCCGGTTTTGCGGCCGCCGGCGGGGCCTTTTGAGGGGCCGAACAGCCCACCGCCATTGCCAACACCAAAGCACTCAACAGAAATCGTTTCATGACCGTCTCCTTTATAACAAAGTGAAGCGTCCGGTGGATTCGTTGTAACGCAGCCAGAGGTACCAAACCACCAAAATGGCGAAACTGATGGCCAACGGCCAGCTCCAACCGCCCAGCAGATCTGGCAGATAGGTCTGGGTGCCCAAGGCCGTGAATTCAAGTCCGTCGATATTGACATCCGTGACCATCAGGCCGCTGTGCTTGAGCAGGGCACTGGACACCGAGCCACCCCAGGCAAAAAAGAACCCAGCCACCCACAGCTTGAGGTGCCCCTCGCCCATCCGCCAAAGCGAGCCGGAGGCACAACCGCCGGCAAACACCATGCCAATACCAAAAATCAGACCGCCAGACAGGGAACCGATCCAGAAGGTGGGCGGGATGCCCAGATAGGGATCAATCACCTTGGCCGCAAACAGCAACGCCGCCAAGGGCATGGCGACTGCGAGGGCGACGATGATTGCCTTGGTCATCTCGGTCTCGGCCGTCATGAAAGGCTCGCGGAAGGCGCGGGCAAAACAGAGGCGGGAGCGATGCATGATAAAGCCAAGGGCAAAGCCCGCCGGAATCAGGATGGCTCGGGCGCGCAGCTTTTCATCCGGGCTGTCGTACCAGTTCACCGTCCAGACCAGAAGCAGGCCCAGTAGAACCAGCGCCAGCCAAGGCATGGCGCGCTGAACGGGTGCAGAAAATGGCAAGGGACGCGGGGGAGACATCCCCCAGGCAATATTCTCCAGAGTCCAGAGCAAGGCCTTCAGGCCGATGACAGCTCCCAGCAACAGCCCCAACCACATCGCCCAGCCGGCTGGAGAGGCGTGTACGAGCGGGGTAAAGAACCCACCCGTTGTACAGCCACCGGCCAAGGTCGCCCCCAGTCCCATGGCCGTACCACCCAAAGCCGCCCACACATATTCCAGCTTGGGCGGACGATAAATACCGAATTGGCGCGAGATCAGGGCGGCCGTGCAGGCCCCCAGAACCAGAGTCATGTTCATCAAGGCCATGCGGTGCATCAGGGGCGTATCCAGGTCTGGCTTGATACCCAGCAACGGGCCGAGTCCGATGAGGTTGTTGAACCAATCCCCGAACAACTTCATCCCGCCGAAGATGCCCCAGAACAGGCCCGCCATCATCAGGCCCAGCACAACCAACACCATGAGGATCGCCCCGATATAGGGCGACCATGGCTCAACCAAGACTTGCTGGAAATCCTCACGCAAGCCCTGTACCCACGCACGGTCACTCATAATGGCCCCCGGTTAGCCGCATTCAGTCGTAGTCACCTGCGCTTAACTGCAACGAGCCGGAGCATCGCCATCCTTGGCACCCTTCTGCAGGAATTCCTTCACATCCGCTGCCAGCTCGTCCTCAGGCACATCAGAAAACTTGGCCGCGGCCTTGTTGGTGGCCTTGATGCTGTCGCGGAACTTGCCACTGAAGTAATACTTCACCGAATCCTTGCCCTTGGCATGTTTGTCAGCCTGGAAATAAGCGACCCATTCGGCCTTGGTTTTTACGCTCGGGGAAATGGCCCCACCCGCCTTCTCGGTATGACACTGGGTGCACACCATCCGGTAATAGACCCGGCCCCGCTTCCAGTCAGCATCGGCCTGTGCCAGCGCAGGCATCAGGGTTGCAACCACGACGGAACCTGCCATCAACAATGTACGCATTTTCATGATAAATCTCCTGTCAAAATTGAATGTACCTTGATAAATCCTGCGAAACCCTGCCGTTTTAATCCACCTCTTCCCAACCGGTGATCATGGCCTTGATGTGGGCTGTCGGGGTGTGGCCTGCCGTGGTCAGATAGACATGGGCAATCAGGAAGATCAGCATCATGAAGGCCGCCGCTGCGTGCAGGA
>VGVU01000016.1 GCA_016873905.1 Betaproteobacteria bacterium
GAAACCCGAGAATCCCCTCCGCAGCCTGGCGGCCTTCATAGACGGCCGTCACAACCAGATCGGAGCCGCGCACCATATCGCCACCCGCAAAGACCTTGGGATTGGCCGTCTGGAACAGGTGGCGTTGACCTTTGGCGATGACGCGGCCGGCCGCATCGGTGGTGATACCAAATTCGGCAAACCATGGCTGCGGATTGGGACGGAAACCAAAGGCGACCAGCACGCGGTCGCAAGGCACGATCTCTTCGGAGCCTTCGATCACCACGGGCGTGCGGCGGCCACGGGCATCCGGAGCGCCAAGTTCGGTGGTGACCAGCTTGATACCTTCAACCTTGCCATCGCCCACAATCGCGACCGGCTGCCGATTCCACAAGAATTGCACGCCTTCTTCCTTGGCGTTGGCCACCTCGCGCTTGGAACCCGGCATATTGGCCTCGTCGCGACGATAGGCACAGGTGACACTGGCCGCGCCCTGACGAATGGAGGTGCGATTGCAGTCCATCGCCGTATCGCCACCGCCCAGCACCACGACACGCTGGCCCTGCATATCGACGAAGGCGTCTTGCGGCAGGCCCAGGCAATGATTCACATTGGAGATCAAAAACGGTAGCGCGGCCATCACGCCGGGCAGGTCTTCGCCGGGAATACCGGCCTGCATATAGGTGTAGGTCCCCATGCCCATGAACACGGCATCGTATTCGGAGAGCAGATCGGCCATCGCCACATCCTGGGGTTTCGTGCCTCCCACTTCCGTATTCAGGCGGAACTCGATGCCCATGCCGGAGAATATCTCGCGGCGGCGCGCCATGACCGCTTTTTCCAGCTTGAACTCGGGGATACCGAAGGTGAGCAGGCCACCGATCTCCGGGTACTTGTCGAACACCACGGACTGAACGCCGTTGCGCGCCAGCACATCGGCACAGGCCAGACCCGCCGGGCCGGCACCGATGATGGCAACCTTCTTGCCGCTGGGCGTGACCCGGCTCATATCCGGACGCCAGCCTTGAGCGAAAGCGGTTTCGGAGATGTAGCGTTCCACCGCGCCAATGGTGACCGCACCGGCCTCAACCTGGTTCAGGGTGCACGAACCTTCGCAGAGGCGATCTTGCGGACAGACGCGGCCACAGATCTCGGGCAGGGAATTGGTGCGATGCGATAACTCGGCCGCCTCCGGAATGCGGCCCTCATCGACCAGTTGCAGCCAATTGGGAATGTAGTTGTGCACCGGGCACTTCCACTCGCAATAAGGATTTCCACAGGCCAAACAACGCCCGGCCTGCTCGTGGGCCTGATCCGCACCCATCTGGGCGTAGATCTCCTTGAACTCCTTGCTACGCACCGCAGCAGGCTTTTTGTCGCCATCCTTGCGGGCGACATTCAGGAATTGGAAAACATCAGACACTGGATTAGTCCTTCAACAAATCTTCAACGGCCATGGTCTTGGGTTTGACCAGCCAATAGCGACCAACCACCTCATCAAACTGCGCCAACATCCACTGGGCCCGCGCGGAGCCGGTGTGGTGCACATGCCTTTCAAGGCGTTCCCGCAGCCATGCGCGGTGTTCGCCGGTGTGTTCGTCGGTGATGCGATTGATATCGACCATCTCGTTGTTGTAGCGATGGGCGAAGCTATCGGCCTCATCATAGACGAGGGCAAAGCCACCGCTCATGCCCGCGCCGAGATTCAGGCCGGATTCGCCAATCACAACGATGGCACCGCCGGTCATGTATTCGCAACAGTGATCGCCCACGCCTTCGACGACCGCGATGGCGCCGGAGTTACGCACGCCAAAGCGTTCGCCCGCCATACCTGCGGCGTACAGCTCGCCGCCCGTCGCACCGTAGAGACAGGTATTGCCGATGATGCTGGCCTGGTGAGCCGCAAAGGCGGAACCCGCCGCTGGATAAATGGCAATGCGGCCACCGGACATGCCCTTGCCGACATAGTCGTTGGCATCGCCGACCATCTCGATGGACAGGCCGCGATGGTTCCACACGCCCAGACTCTGACCTGCGGAGCCGGTCAGCTTGAGGTGCAGGCAATCGTCCGGCAGACCCTCGGCACCGTGCGCCTTGGCAATCTCGCCCGACAGGCGTGCACCGATCGAGCGGTTGACATTACGCACCGCATATTCGAGTCGTTGCGGGGTCTTGCTGAGGATGCCGGCCTTGGCATCGGCCACCATCTGCTCGGCCAACTCGCCCTTGTCGAAGGACGGGTTGCGCGCCTCCACGCAGAAACGCGGCTCATCGCTGGCGACACGGCCTTGCGACAACAAGGTGTCGAGACGCAGACGGCCTTGCCGATCGGTCTCGCCGGGCAGAACTTCGAGCAAGTCCGTACGGCCAATGAGATCCTCGAAGCGCGCCACGCCCAAAGCGGCCATCCATTCACGGGTCTCGCGGGCAACGAAGGTGAAATAATTGATCACCATCTCGGGCAGGCCGATGAAGAAATCCTTGCGCAGCCGTGCGTCCTGAGTGGCAATGCCGGTCGCACAGTTGTTGAGGTGGCAGATCCGCAGGTATTTGCAGCCCAGGGAAATCATCGGCGCGGTGCCAAAACCGAAGGACTCGGCCCCCAGAATGGCCGCCTTGACGACATCGAGGCCCGTCTTCAGGCCACCATCCGTTTGCACCCGCACGCGGCCACGCAGGCCGTTGGCGCGCAAGACCTGTTGCGCCTCGGTCAGACCCAGCTCCCAGGGCGAGCCGGCGTACTTCACGGAGGTCAGCGGCGAGGCGCCGGTACCGCCGTCATAGCCGGAGATGGTGATGAGGTCGGCGTAGGCCTTGGCCACGCCAGCCGCAATCGTGCCCACGCCGGGCTCGGCCACCAACTTGACCGAGACCAGGGCCTCGGGGTTGACCTGCTTCAGGTCGAAAATGAGCTGAGCCAGATCTTCGATGGAATAAATGTCGTGGTGCGGCGGCGGCGAGATCAGCGTCACGCCCGGCTTGGTGCAACGCAGCTTGGCGATGTGCGCCTGCACCTTGTTACCCGGCAACTGGCCGCCTTCGCCCGGCTTGGCCCCTTGTGCCACCTTGATCTGCAACACCTCGGCATTGACCAGGTAATGCGCGGTGACGCCAAAACGACCCGAGGCCACCTGCTTGATCTTGGACATCTTCACCGTGCCGTAGCGGGCCGGGTCTTCGCCGCCCTCGCCCGAGTTGGAACGCCCGCCGATGCGGTTCATGCCCTCGGCCAAGGCCTCGTGCGCCTCAGGCGACAACGCGCCGAGCGACATGCCGGCGGAATCGAAGCGTTTGAGGATGTCCTCCAGCGAATCCACCGTGTCGATGGCAATCGGCTGATCGGCCAATTTCAGGCGCATCAGATCGCGCAGCATGGCGATCGGCCGGTTGTTGACGCGCTCGGCATAACGCTTGTAGGTCTCATACGAGCCGGTCTGCACCGCTGCTTGCAGCTCCTGCACCACATCCGGGTTATAGGCGTGATATTCCTCGCCATGCATGAACTTCAGCAGACCGCCCACCGGCAGCGCCTGGACGGGGTTGTAGGCACGGCGGCGCAGTTGCTTTTGATCCGCCTCAAAGTCAGCAAAGGTCGCTCCGGAGACCCGCGAGACGGTGCCCTTCAGGCACAGATCGACCACCGACTCGTGCAGGCCGACGATCTCGAACAACTGCGCTCCACGGTAGCTGGCGATCGCCGAGATGCCCATCTTGGACATGATCTTCAACAGCCCCTTGTCGATGCCCTTGCGGTAGTTCATCAAGGCCTTCACCGCTTTAATCTTGACCTCACCGCTCTTCACCATCTGCAGGATGGACTGATAGGCCAGATACGGATACACGGCGGTCGCGCCATAACCGATCAGGGCAGCAATCTGGTGCGGGTCGCGAGCGGCGCCGGTCTTGATAACCAGGTTGGCGTCACAGCGCAGGCCGGCCGCGATCAAGGCATGGTGCACAGCGCCGGTCGCAAACAGGATGGGCAGGGGCAGCGTGGCCGGATCAATGCCACGATCGGACAGCACGACCACGACCTTGCCGGCGCGCACGGCCGCAACCGCATCCGCAGCGAGTTGTTCGAGGGCCCCTTTCAGGTCAATCTGCTCAGGGTTGTATTGCAGGTTAAACGAGACCGACGCATAGGCCGGGTCGGCGCTGGCGGTGACGGCACGGAAGGCCTCATGCGACAACACCGGCGAGTTCACTTCCATGCGATGGGCATGGTCAGCGGTCTCGTCAAACAGATTTTTCTCGCGCCCGAACACGGTGTTCAGCGACATCACGATGGCCTCGCGGATCGGGTCGATCGGCGGGTTGGTCACTTGGGCAAACTGCTGGCGCAGATAGTCAAAGGGCGAGCGCACCTTCTGGGAGAGCACGGCCATCGGCGTGTCATCGCCCATTGATCCGACGGCCTCCTGGCCATCCTCGGCCAGCACACGCAAGACCTGATCCAGCTCTTCGCTGCTGACATTGAACAGCTTCTGGTGCGTTGCCACACTCGCCGCATCCATCGCCGGGTAATCGCTGTCCTGCTCCAGGCCGAATTCGACCCGTTTGCCGTGCGCCTTCAGCCACTCGCGGTAGGGATGCGCGGTCTTGAGTTCGTTGTCGATATCTTCCGGCAACAGGAAACGCCCCGTCTCCAGATCGGCGGCAACCATCTGACCCGGCTTGACGCGACCCTTGGCCACCACATTCTCGGCGCCGTAGTCCCACACGCCCACTTCCGAGGCAATGGTGACAATGCGATCCTTGGTGATGACATAACGGGCCGGGCGCAGACCATTGCGGTCGAGCATGCACACGCCATAGCGACCGTCGGTGATGACGATGCCAGCCGGCCCGTCCCACGGTTCCATGTGCATCGAGTTGTACTCGTAGAAGGCGCGCAGATCCGGGTCCATGCTGGTCACATTCTGCCAGGCCGGTGGCACCATCAGGCGCATCGAGCGGAACAGGCCGGAGCCCCCCATCAGCAGACCCTCGAGCATGTTATCGAAGCTCATCGAGTCGGAACCGCGGGTACCCACGATGGGGCGCACAGCGGCCATGTCGGGGATCATTTTTGAGGCGAACTTCTGCTCCCGGGCCCGTGACCAGTTGCGGTTACCCTGTACGGTATTGATCTCGCCGTTGTGCGCAAGGTAGCGGAACGGCTGCGCCAAACGCCATTCCGGCCAGGTGTTGGTGGAGAAACGCTGGTGGAAAACGATCAGCGCCGAGGCAAAACGCGCATCATTGAGATCGGGGTAGAACACCGGCAAATAGGCCGGCATCACCAGGCCTTTGTACGAGATCACCCGGCCGGATAGCGTCGGCATGTAGAAGGTCGGATCCGACTCGGCGACGGCCTTCTCGACGCGACGACGGGCGATGTACAGCTTGCGCTCAAAGGCATCAGCATCGACGCTGTCCGGGCAGTTAACGAACAATTGTTCGATAACCGGCAGGCTACTCAGGGCCGCCTCACCCAGCGCCTCGTTATCGGTTGGCACCGCACGGAAGCCGGCAACCACCAGGCCCTCAGCGGTCAGCTCCGTTACCAACAGGTCGCGGGCGCGCTGCGCCAAGGTCGCCTCTTGGTTGAGAAAGGTCAGACCCGCGGCGTAATGGGCGTTCAGACTGAAGCCCGCCTCAGCCGCGACGGCGCGCAAAAAGGCGTCCGGTTTCTTGAACAACAGGCCGCAGCCATCGCCAGATTTGCCATCGGCCGCCACCGCGCCACGGTGCGTCATGTTAGACAGCGCCGTAATGGCACGCTGCACCAAGGTATGGCTGGGGTCGTTATCGAGCTGTGCGATCAGACCAAAACCACAGCTATCCTGTTCAAAATCAGGGCTGTACAGCGTACCTGCCAGCCGGGCTTGCCGATCATCCATAAGTTCTACTGACACTTCTTCACATTCGCATAAAGGGGACGAATTCTAGCCGGAAGCGGGCTTCAGTGCTACCGTCCCGACACAGACCCCGTCAGCCGACGGCACGCAGGCCTCGGCACGATCATTGCACTTCACCCAACCGGGCGGCGACAATAGGCCGACCCCTTCCAATCCAACCCACGAGATTTTTCCATGCGCACCCTGATTTGCGGTTCCCTCGCCTACGACACCATCATGGTGTTCAACGACCAGTTCAAGAACCACATCCTGCCCGAGCAAATCCACATCCTCAATGTCGCCTTCCTGGTCCCCGACATGCGCCGCGAGTACGGTGGCTGCGCCGGAAACATCGCCTATAACCTCAAACGCCTGGGCGGTGAGCCGGTGATTATGGCCACCGTCGGCGATGACGGCGGGATGTACCTCGACCGGCTGGCCAAACTCGAGATCAGCCGCGACCGGATCCGCACGGTAGCGGACACCTTCACGGCCCAGGCCTTCATCACCACCGACCTCGACGACAACCAGATCACCGCCTTTCACCCGGGCGCCATGAACCATGCCCATCTCAACGCCGTCGCCGATGCCGGTCCGCTGAATCTGGCCATCATCGCCCCGGACGGCCGCCAAGCGATGCTCGACCACGCCCGCCAGTGCGTCGCGGCCGGCGTGCCCTTCATCTTTGATCCGGGCCAGGGCCTCCCCATGTTCAACGGAGAAGAATTGCTGACCTTCGTGCAGCAGGCCGACTATGTGGTCGTCAACGACTACGAAGGCCACTTGCTGGCCGAGCGCACCGGCCGCTCACTGGAAAGCCTGGCGCGGGAGGTCAAGGCGCTGGTGGTAACCCTGGGCCCCAAGGGCGCGCTGCTCCATACGGACGGCCAGATCCACGACATTGCCCCGGTCAAGGCCAGCGCTGTCGTTGACCCGACCGGTTGCGGCGACGCCTTCCGCGCCGGCCTGATGCACGCCATGCTCAACGGCATGGACATGCCGACGGCCGTCCGACTGGGCGCCGTATTGGGCGCCCTGAAGATTGCGCATCGCGGCGGCCAGAACCACAAGTTCGATTTCGCCGCCGCCGCCGAGAGCTTCCGGCACAGCTACGGTTACGCCATCGACTGACCCGGGGGCAGCGGCCTAATCGTGGTCCTTGGCGGCATCGTGCCGGGCCACGCAACTGACCCGGAAGATGCCGTTATCCTCAAGCCGGAAGGCCGTCAGCCCTCCGCCCCAAAGGCAGCCGGTATCGAGAGCCACGACATCGGCACGCAGAAGCAGGCCCAGCGCAGACCAGTGGCCAAAAAAGATCCGCGCGCCCATGCTGGCCCGGCCCGGAAAATCAAACCAGGGGATCAATCCGGGCGGCGCCGAGGCCGGCGGGCCCTTTTGCTTGAAATCCATGCCGCCGTCGGTGTGCAGATAGCGGGTCCGCGTGAAGGCATTCGCGATCAGGCGTAACCGTTCCTGACCCTTAAGCGCGGCATTCCAGATACGCGGCTCGTTGCCATACATCGCGGCCAGAAAATCACGCCAGTCGGGCCCGGTCAGGATCTGTTGCAATTCGCCCGCCAGCGCCTCGGCCAACTCCAGACTCCAGCCCGGCAGCAGGCCGGCGTGGACCATCAGGTTATCGCCCTCCCGGTGCAGCAGAGGCTGGCGCCGCAACCAGCCCAGCAGGGCGTCGCGATCCGGCGCAACCAGAATCTCCGACAAGGTGTCCTTGCGATGCGAGGGAACAAACCCCTCGGCCACCGCCAACAGATGCAGATCGTGATTACCCAGGACCACCGAGACTTGATCATCATGCTGCATACACCAGCGCAACACCCCGGCGGAGTCCTCACCCCGATTGACCAGATCGCCGGTCAACCAGATGCGATCCTGGCGCGGGTCGAAGGCCACCACCTCCAGCATCTCCAGGAGGTCCGACAAACAACCCTGCACATCGCCAATCACATAGGTACTCATACGCTGAGTGTAGCCAGCCCGCCGCGTTGATACAATCGCGCCCCCATGCCAAAACTCGCCGATCTCAATCCCGAACAACGCGCCGCCGTCCGCCACCTCGACGGCCCCTTGCTGGTCCTGGCCGGGGCGGGTTCCGGAAAGACCCGCGTGATCACCCGCAAGATCGCCTGGATGATTCAGGACTGCGCCATCGAGGCGCGCCACATCGCGGCCATCACCTTTACCAACAAGGCCGCGCGCGAGATGAAGGAACGCATAGGCAAGTTGCTCGGCAACGGCGAAGGTCGGGGCCTGACCGTCTCGACCTTCCACTCGCTGGGCCTATCCATCCTGCGCCAGGAGGCGAACCACATCGGCTACAAGCCGCGGTTTTCCATCCTCGATGCCACCGACGCCCAGGCCATCCTGTCCGAGATCCTCAAGGCCCCGGCCAAAGACAGCCTGCGCCAGGCCGTCACCGTCATCTCCAACTGGAAAAACGCCCTCCTGGACCCCGAGGCCGCCCTGGCCGCTGCCAGCGACGAGGCCGAGCGACAGATCGCCGCCGCCTATCGCGACTATCAGGCAACCTTGCGCGCCTATCAGGCGATGGATTTTGACGACCTCATCCTCCTGCCTGTCACCCTGTTCCGCCAGCATCCTGAGGTGCTGACCCGCTGGCAGTCGCGACTGCGTTACCTGCTGGTCGATGAATACCAGGATACCAACGGCGCCCAGTACGCCCTCCTGCGCCTTCTGGCCGGACCGATGGGGCGTTTCACTGCCGTCGGTGATGACGATCAGGCCATCTATGCCTGGCGCGGTGCCGACATCGCCAACCTGCGCCGCCTTGGCGAAGACTATCCGAACCTGCAAACCATCGCCCTGACGCGCAATTACCGCTCCAGCCAGCGCATCCTGGAGGCCGCCAACCGGCTCATCACCCACAACCCGCGCCTGCATGAAAAACGCCTGTGGAGCGAACTGGGGCTGGGCGAGCCGATCGAAGTGGTTGCCTGCCGCGATGAGCGTGCCGAGGCCGAGGGCATTGCCCTGCGCATCTCCGCGCACCGCTTTGAGCGTCAGACCCGCTGGACCGACTACGCCGTGCTCTATCGTGGCAACTATCAGGGCCGTCTGTTCGAAGAGGCCCTGCGCAGCGCCGGCATTCCCTATGTGCTGTCCGGCGGGCAATCCTTCTTTGATCGCACCGAGATCAAGGATGTCCTCGCCTACCTGCGCCTGATCGCCAACCCCGACGATGACCCCGCCTTCATTCGCGCGGCCACCACGCCGCGCCGAGGCATCGGCGCCGGAACGCTGGAGCGGCTCGGCACCTGGGCGGCCGAACGCCAGATCAGCCTGTTCGAGGCCGCCTTCGAGACGGGCTTCGAGGCACAGATCAACGCCCGCCAGCTTGAACCGCTGCGCGAATTCATCGCTTACATCAATCGCCTGGGGGAGCGCGCGCTGGTTGATCCCGCCGGCCCGCTTCTGAACGAGCTCCTGAACCACATCGAATACGAGGCCTGGCTTCTGGAAAATGGCGACGAGCGGGCCGCTCGGCAGCGCTGGGGAAATGTCTGCGAATTCCGCGACTGGATCGGGAAGAAAGGCGAGGCCGATGACAAGACCCTGATCGAACTCACCCAGACCATCGCCCTGATGAATCTGCTCGAAGGCCGCGAAGAGGCCGAACCCAACGCCATCCGCCTCTCCACCCTGCATGCCGCAAAGGGGCTGGAGTTTCCGCATGTCTTCCTCGCTGGCGTCGAAGAAGAGACCCTGCCACACCGGGAGTGTCTGGACGATGAACGCCTCGAGGAGGAACGGCGCCTCATGTATGTCGGTATCACGCGCGCCCAGAAGAGTCTCACCATCACCTGGTGCAGCCGGCGCAAACGCGCGGGCGACTGGCAGTCCTGCGAGCCTTCCCGTTTTCTGGAGGAGATGGATAACGGCCAGCTCCGGCACGCGGGCCGCGAGGCCCCGGCCGAGGTCAAGGAAGAGGGTAATCGTCGTCTGGCCAGCCTGCGCGCCCTACTCAACAAGTAAAGGTCAGCAGCAACCCGCAAACCAAGAACTGCCCGGGGCGCGTCCATATCGGACGCCGCAGCAAAAAGGCGCGACCTTGGCCGCGCCTTTTTTATAGGCCCACCACCAACGGTATTATTTCTTCTCGCTGGTCTTTTCAGCCGGTTTCGTGGCCGGTTTCGTGGCCGGTTGGGTTGCCGGCTTGGTTACCGGTTTCGTGGCTGCGGCCTTGGCAATCGCCGCCTTGGCCTCGGAAACCATATAGTCCGTCGCCAAACGGGCATCGGCATCAGACAACTTCAGGTTCCCGCCCTTGGCCGGGGCCGTATTCGTGCCGTTGACTGCGCTAAGGTACAGCGCCTCCATACCGCCCTTGATGAGGGGTTTCCAGGCCGCCACATCGTTCAGCTTTTGCGCGCCCGTCATACCGCTGGCGTGGCAGGTCGCACATTCCTTGTCGTACACCGCCTTGCCCTTGGCCAATTCACCCGCCGAGGGGATGCGCTCCTGTTGCAGCACGGCCGCAAACTTGCTGCCTACGGCGTTGGTCATGTACACAACGGCATTGGCCACTTCCTGGTCGGTCAGATCCGCATCACCGCCCCGCGCCGGCATCTTGTTGAAGCCCTTCAGGGCATGCGTCAGCAGGGTGTTATAGCCCTGTGCGTTGCGCTTGGCCCAAGCGCCCGCGTCCTTGAACTTGGGCGAACCGATCGCGCCAGAGCCGTGGCAGCTGGCACACACCTCGGTATAAACAACCTCACCCGTGCGATCAACATGCGGAACATTGGGATCAATGGCCAGCGAAGTACCGTACGGCTGGATACGCGCACGCACTTCCCGATCTTGCGCGTCAGCGGTGTTGGCATCGGTCTGCTCACCCTGAATAGCCACGGCATAACCGATGATCAGCAGGATGGCCACCAGCGGGGCCAGCAAGCCGCCGAGGAGCGCCAGCGAGAACTGTCGCGGCGTGGTTGGGGACATTTCGTTATCGTGAGACATACACTCATCCTAATGTTGTTATTTGCAAAACCGTCGGATTATAAGGGCAAGAATCCAACTTGTGTCTGGCATCGCATCGACTGTGCTATGCTTCGCACCCCCACGCGCCCGTAGCTCAGCTGGATAGAGTACTGCCCTCCGAAGGCAGGGGTCGGACGTTCGAATCGTCTCGGGCGCGCCAAACACCACCCACCCATCCGTTCCTCCCGCCCGATCAACCCGCACCTCTTCCTGGACACCGCGCGATTCCAGATGCAAAAACGCCCTGTCTCAACAGGGCGTTTTTGCGCGAAACCAGCGCGATTATTTCTTTTTCTTGCCCTTCGGTGCATTCACAGCGGCCTTGAAGCCAGCACCGGCACTAAAGCGCGGCAGGGTTGCAGCCGCAATCTTGATCGCTTCGCCGGTACGCGGATTCTTGCCCGTACGCGCGGCGCGCTGCGAGGTCTTGAAGCTACCAAAACCGACCAGGCTCACGGTATTGCCACTGGCAACGGCAGCCACAATGGCATCCACCGTCGCGGTCAAGGCACGACCCGCGTCGGCCTTGGACAGGTTAGAAGCCGCAGCAATTTTTTCGATCAGTTCAGTCTTATTCATTACGAGTCTCCACAAGTTTAAGTTCAGGAATATCAGGTTCAAGAACCCCGTCTGAGCCCGAATGGATCGAACCCTACACGAAATTCTTTTGGCAATCCAGCCATAAACCCGGGGTTTATGTTTTTTTTTGCGGGAATTACCCTAGTCTTTTACTTGGGTATTTGCTTGGGCATTTATTTGGGCAATTGCCAGCCGCACCCGTCGATGGCACACTGCACAGCCAGATAACGGCATTATTCCAGAGCGACCATGAGCGGACTTACCCCTGAAACCCCCATCCCCACCGAGATCAAATTGCACCAACAATCACGCCTGCTGGAGATCGCCTTCAGCAGCGGTGAGCGTTTCAGCCTTCCGTTCGAATTCCTGCGCGTGTACTCGCCCTCGGCCGAGGTGCGCGGCCACGGGCCTGGCCAGGAGACCCTGCAGGTCGGCAAGAAAAATATTGATATCGCCAAAATTGACCCCGTCGGTCAGTACGCCGTCTGCCTGACCTTCTCCGATGGCCACGATTCGGGGATCTATTCCTGGGATTATTTCTACGAGCTGGGCCGTCACCAGGAGGCCTACTGGAAGGCTTACCTCATCCGCATGGAAGAGGCAGGCGCCGCCCGCGAACCCAAGGCAGACAACCCCCTCAGTCTGCCCCCGGCGGCCCCCACCTGCGGTTCCGGTGGTTGCGGCAGCGGCGGGTGCCACTGAGTACACCAAGTAATATCCGGGCGCCAGATTCTGGCCAAAATCCTTGATGCCCTCGGGCAGGGATCAAGGGACCGTCAAGGAACGACAACTTTCCATCCCCCTCGTTTTTCGCTAGGATAGCGCCCATCGCCTTGGCAGTTCGTGCTGCCCCCTGTCTCTTTGCCTTGAACACCCTAAGGAAGTCCCATGAGTGAACACATTCATTATGTAACCGACGCCACCTTCGAACAGGAAGTCCTGCAGTCGCCGCTGCCCGTTCTGGTGGATTACTGGGCCGACTGGTGCGGTCCGTGCAAGATGATCTCCCCCATCCTTGACGATGTCTCCAAGGAATACAACGGCCGCATCAAGGTCTGCAAACTGAACATCGACGACAATCAGGCCACCCCGCCCAAGTACGGCATCCGTGGCATCCCGACCCTGATGCTGTTCAAGAATGGCAATGTCGAAGCCACCAAGGTCGGCGCCTTGTCCAAGTCGCAACTGACCGCCTTTGTTGACAGCAACATCTAAGTTTCGTTAATCTGCGCGCACCCGGTCTCTTGCCGGGTGCCATTCAGGCCTCTTTGACGCACAGGCCCCCGTGGCCACCTTGGTCTCATCGCTTCCCCTGGTTCTTCCCGCTGAGCGTTTCGCGTGTCCCTACGCACACCCAGCGCACCTCTGCCCTCCAGCGAATTCCTGACTCCTTGCCATGCATCTATCCGATCTAAAAGTTCTCCACATCAGCAAACTCCTCGAAATGGCGGAAACAGAGGGCATTGAAAACGCCCACCGCATGCGCAAGCAGGAGCTGATCTTCGCCCTCCTGAAAGACAAGGCCAAGAAAGGCGAGACCGTCTTTGGCGATGGGGTGCTGGAGGTCCTGTCCGATGGCTTCGGTTTTCTGCGTACGCCGGAAACCTCCTATCTCTCCAGCCCGGACGACATCTATATCTCGCCCTCGCAGATCCGTCGCTTCAATCTGCGCACCGGCGACAGCATCGAAGGCGAGGTCCGCACCCCCAAGGATGGCGAGCGCTACTTCGCCCTCGCCAAGCTCGGCAGCGTCAATGGCTACGCCCCGGAGACGATCAAGAACAAGATCATGTTCGAGAACTTGACGCCGCTGTTCCCGACCGAACCCTATGTTCTGGAACGCGACATCAAGAGCGAAGAAAATCTGACCGGCCGCATCGTCGACATCATTGCACCGCTCGGCAAGGGCTCGCGTGGCCTTCTGGTGGCGGCACCCAAGTCCGGCAAAACGGTGATGATGCAAAACATCGCCCATGCCATCACCACCAATTACCCCGACGCTGTCCTCATCGTCCTGCTGATTGATGAGCGCCCGGAAGAAGTGACCGAGATGTCGCGTACGGTACGCGGCGAGGTGGTGGCATCCACCTTCGACGAACCGGCTGCCCGCCATGTGCAAGTGGCCGAGATGGTCATCGCCAAGGCCCGCCGGCTGGTCGAGCACAAGAAGGATGTCGTCATCCTGCTCGACTCCATCACCCGCCTGGCCCGGGCCTACAACACCGTAGCCCCCTCCTCCGGCAAGGTCCTGACCGGTGGCGTCGATGCCAGCGCCCTGCAAAAACCCAAGCGTTTCTTCGGCGCCGCTCGCAATATCGAAGAAGGCGGTTCGCTCACCATCCTTGCCACCGCCCTGATCGACACCGGCAGCCGCATGGACGATGTGATCTACGAAGAATTCAAAGGCACCGGCAACATGGAGATTCACCTCGACCGCCGCATGGCCGAGAAGCGCGTCTATCCGGCCATCAATGTCAACCGTTCCGGCACCCGCAAGGAAGAGTTGCTGATCAAGCCCGATGTCCTGCAAAAGACCTGGGTCCTGCGCAAACTGCTCTACCCGATGGACGATCTGGCGGCCATGGAGTTCCTGGTCGACAAGGTGCGCATCACCAAAAACAACGCCGACTTCTTCGATTCGATGCGGCGCGGCTAACCGGGCTGAACGAGCACGCGTTGCACCATGGAACTCTTCTACCGTTTCCGCCTTGAGGCCGCCCGCCGGCTCCCGCATCTACCCGACGAACACCCCTGTTCGCGCCTGCACGGCCACAGCTTCCGCCTTGAGGTCCGCGTCAGCGGACCGCTCGACCCTACCCTGGGCTGGGTCTGTGATTTTTCCGAAATCGAGACCGCCTGTAATGCCTTGCGTGATCAACTCGATCACCGCACGCTGAACGAGATCAACGGCCTTGAAAACCCCACCAGCGAACATCTGGCCCTTTGGTTCTGGACTCGCCTTCAGCCGCAGCTCCCGGGCCTGACGGAGATCCGGATTCAGGAAACCGACCGCGCCGGCTGTATCTATCGCGGCACATAATTCAGTAAGGCGCGCACAGGCCCGCCTCAGCATTGCACTTGCAAACCATCTGCCGCAGTATGCGCAACATGCCCTCCCTGTTGAGCGCCTCGTTGCGCGGAATGTCCATGCTACGAACAATTACACGCCTGGCCCTGCTCCTGCTCCTCACCGTTGCCCGTAGCGCTTACGCGGCCGATGAGGTACCGATCCTGATCCGCAATCTGCCCGGTTACAGCCTCGACCAGGCCAATGCGGCCCTGATTAGCGCGATTACCAACCACAACTACACCTTCGTGCGTCAGCAGGCGGCCGACGCCCGCCTTGTTCCCCAAGTCCTGGAGGGACGCAAGGTCCGCATCGTCTATTTCTGCAATTTCGCCAAGATGGAGCGCGCCCTCAATATTGATGTGCGTGCCGCCCAAATGCTGCCCTGCCGCTTCACCCTGGTCGAGGCCGAGAATGGCAGCGTGTCCCTCATTGCCATCAATCCAGCCTGGCTCTCGGAGGGGCTCAACAACCCCCTCCTGCATCCGGATTGCCTTGAACTGAAGCGCGACTACCTCTCCATCATGGACGAGGTGTCCCTGTGAGCCGCGCCATGATTGCCACCCTAAAGGTCGCCGGCAGGCTGCTCTGTCTCCTGACCCTCAGTCTGGGTAGCGTCCAGGCGGCGCCGCTCATCGCCAGCAAGAAAACCGATCCGCGCGCCGCCTTCGATGATCTCGCTATCGCGGCCAGTAACCACGGTTACACCATCGTCAAACTGCAACCCGTGGACAGTGCCATGACCAAGCGTGGTTTTGATAATCCCCATGTCCGGCTCTTTTTCATCGGCAAGGCGGAGGCCGTACGCGAGGCAGAAGAGAAAGCACCGCTCCTGATGCAAATGTTGCCCCTGCGCATTGTCATGATCCTGCGCAAGGATGAGGTCGCCCTGATGAGTGACGACTTCGAATACTGGCGCCAGTTCTTCTCCGACACCTGGTCGCGCCCGCTACTCAAGCAATGGGAAGAGGATATGCGCGCCATCCTGAACGATTACGCCGGCAACGGCAGGCCCGCAACGGCTAGCCCTTAACGACAAGCCCCTAAAGTAAGGCCAACAGACGCCCCGCCAGCCGATCGGCCACCCCGCCCGGCGGCAGTGAACACCCCTGATCCTGCATCTGCGTTACGGCCAATCCCGCATAACCGCACGGGTTGATCGCCACAAAAGGGCTCAGGTCCATCGCCACATTGAGGCTGACGCCGTGGTAGCTGCAACCGTTGCGGATGCGCAGACCCAAGGCCGCAATCTTGGCCCCACCCGCATCCTCCCCGACATAGACGCCCGGGGCCCCGTCACGGCGCCCCGCCACGATCCCCTCAGCCGCCAGCACCTCGATCACCGCACCTTCCAGGCGCCGCACCAGCTCCTTGACGCCATAACCGCGCCGGCGCAGATCCAGCAGGACATACGCCACCACCTGCCCCGGACCGTGATAGGTCACCTGCCCCCCCCGATCAATCGCCACCACCGGGATGCCGACATCGGCCAGAAGGTGTTCACGCCGACCGGCCTGACCCAGAGTAAAGACGGGCGGGTGTTCCACCAGCCAGATCTCGTCCTCGGTGTGGGCATCGCGTCCCGCCGTGAAAGACTGCATGGCCCGCCAGGTGGCTTCATAGGGCACAAGGCCAAGCGGACGCACTCGGACGGGCAGCGTCACAACCCGCCTCGGCGACTCATGCCCCGTGCCTCATGAGTTAGCGCTCAACTCTCCGCCCACCCAGAAGGTATCGCCCTTGGTCAGGAACTCGTCCCACGGCAAATAATGCGTCCCGTCGCAGGAGAAGGTCAGGGCCACCATGCCGTTAAAGATGTTCAGGGTCGCCGAGCGCAGATAGAAGGTCTCGTCCACAAAACGCAGCCGCTTGATGGTCTGGAGGATGTCGCGGATGCGCTCGGCCGGGACCAGCGCCGCCCCCGGGACAGCCGCGCCACACCGTGAACCCGCCCGAAAGTGAGCGCACGCTCCGTCCTTGGCAGGCTCTGCCGAAGGGTAATTACAGCGCGGGAAGGTCAGACAGATATCCGGCCGGGTCAGGCTGGCAATATCGAGCAGGCGGTAACGGTAAGGATCGTCCATCAACCACAGCGTCACCCGGCTGCTGGACAGGTGCAGTTTGCAGTGGAATACGCCATGGTCGAGGATCAGTTCCTCCATCACCCCCAACACGGTGTCGATATGGAGATCCATCTGGCTATCACTGCGCGACTGGTGAAACACCGTGCCGCGAATCGCCGGATCGCCCTTGATCTGGCGCCAGTTGCGCGGCTCATCGGCCAGTTCGCGGGTCAAAGGCAGGTCGCGCAGGTCAAAATCGGCCCCGATATAACCCAGCACATGACCGGTGTCGTCCCGGACCAACTGGATGGCCGTCAGCGACGGGCGCTTCACCCGCATGCTGATATAGGCCTGCGACAACAAAAAACCACTGATGGGCACCGCCTCACGCATGTAGGGACGCTGCGAGCGATCACGGCCGACATCGCCGGCATCACGGCCGTCTTGCATCAGGTTAGCGCTGATCTGGATGCCGTCCGGTCGCAGCGCATACATGAACTTGCAATAGGGAATGCCATGGATAGCCGCCTCCAGCACATCATTGAGAT
>VGVU01000017.1 GCA_016873905.1 Betaproteobacteria bacterium
GTCTGCGGTCCCGTCTGCAGGTGTTGCTGCGGACGCTAGCGGTCCGGTACAAACTTCAGCACATTGCCGTTGATGCAGTAACGCTTGCCGGTCGGCGGCGGGCCATCGTCGAAGACATGGCCAAGGTGAATACCGCTGCTGGCGCTGCGCACTTCGACTCGCAGCATGCCGTGACTGCGATCGGGGTGTTCGCTCACGGCGCCGGGCGCGGGCTGGATAAAGCTGGGCCAACCGGTGCCGCTGTTAAATTTGGCATCGCTGCGGAACAGGCGCGCGCCGCTCAGGGGATCGACAAACCAGCCGGGGCGTTTTTCGTCGAGATGCAGGCCGCAAAACGGGGCCTCTGTGCCTTGGTTGAAGGCGATGTGCTGTTGCTCCGGGCTGAACACGAGCGCGCCCAAGGCCTGCCAGTACGCCGAGGGGCGCGGATAAGGCACGCCGGTACCGCCCAGGCCGCAATAGCCGTGGGGATTCTTTTGCAAATAGTTCTGGTGATAGGTCTCGGCCGCGCCATAGGTGGTGAGGGGTGCGATCTCGGTCGTGATGGGCCGTGCCGCTGACAGGGCGGCCTGATAGGTCTCGCGAGACTGCAACGCGGTGGCGTGTTGCGCCGCGCTTGTGGTGTAGATGGCGCTACGGTAATTGCTGCCGATGTCGTTGCCCTGGCGGTCGCCCTGGGTGGGGTCGTGGTTTTCCCAGAAGTGCGCCAGTACCGCCTCCAGCGTCGTCTTTTTCGGGTCAAACCAGACCTTGACCACCTCCGCGTGGTTGCGCTGTTTGGATTGGCCCAGGCGCAGCCGTCGTTCCTGCGCGAGCACGGCCTCGTAGGTGGTGGAGATCTCGCCATTGGCGTAGCCACTTTCGACCTCGACGACGCCAGGCAACTCCCTCATGCGCCGTTCAGCGCCCCAAAAGCAGCCCATGCCGAGGACGATAAAGTCTTCCAGAAGGGCGGCCGGGGGAGTGGCTAGGGGCGCGGCGGGGGCGTGGATCATGAGCAGGCAGCCCCCAGTGTCAGGCGCTATCGCGCAGGGCGGTGCGCAGACACGGGTATCTGGTACAGGTGCAGCGCAGACCTGCCATAGGGTTATTTAACCGCGAATATGTCCATCGCCCAGCACCACCCATTTCTGGCTGGTCAGACCCTCCAGGCCGACCGGGCCGCGGGCGTGGATCTTGTCGGTGGAGATGCCGATCTCGGCCCCCAGGCCATATTCAAAACCATCGGCGAAACGCGTCGAGGCATTGATCATCACGCTCGATGAGTCGACCTCGCGCAGGAAGCGCATTGCGTTCGGATGATGGGTCGTCAGGATCGCCTCGGTGTGGTGCGAACTATAGGTATTGATGTGGGCGATGGCCTCATCGAGGCTGGCCACGATCTTCACGCTGATGATCGGGGCGAGGTATTCGGTCGACCAGTCGGCCTCCGTGGCATCAACCACGCGCGCATCTGGAACCCGGCTGAGCAGGGCCTTGCTCGGGGCGTCGCAGCGCATTTCCACGCCCTTGGCGGCGAAGATGGCGCCGATGCGGGGCAGGAAGGCAGCGGCGGCCTGCTCGTGCACCAGCAACGATTCGGTCGCGTTGCAGGGGCTGTATTTCTGGGTCTTGGCGTTTTCCGTGACCACCAGCGCCTTTTCCAGATCGAACTCGGCATCGACATAGGTGTGGCAGTTGCCGTCGAGATGCTTGATGACCGGCACGCGCGCCTCGTTCGTGATGCGCTCGATCAGGCCTTTGCCGCCACGCGGGATGATGACATCGACGAACGCCGGCATCGTGATCAACTCGCCCACGGCGGCGCGGTCCGTGGTTTCCACCAGTTGCACGGCGGTGGCCGGCAGACCTGCCGCGGCGAGCGCCTGCTGGACCAGCCTCCAGAGGGCCACATTGGAGTGGATGGCCTCGGAGCCGCCGCGCAGGATGCAGGCGTTGCCGCTCTTGATGGCGAGCGACGCGGCCTCGATGGTTACATTCGGGCGGCTCTCGTAAATCATGCCGAAAACGCCGAGCGGGACGCGCATCTGGCCGACGCTGATGCCGGACGGGCGGCGCTTCACCCCGGTGATCTCGCCGACCGGATCGGGCATGGCGGCGAGCTGTTCGCAGCCTTCGGCGACGGTCTCGATGACCTTGTCGGTCAGGCGCAGGCGGTCAACCATGGGTGCCGCCAGACCGGCTGCCTCAGCCGCCGCGATGTCCCTGGTGTTTTCGGCCTGCAGCGGGGCGCCCGCCTCGCGCAGCAGGCGCGCGAGTTCCAGGAGGGCGGTGTTTTTGGCGCGGGTCTCGGCGCGGGCCATTTCGGTTGCCGCCGTGCGGGCCGCGCGGCCCAGTGTGTCCATGTAAGTGTGGATATCCATTTATGTTCCTGAAGGCAGGGCATTAAAGGCGGGTGCGGGCTGGTTGAGCAGCGTAAGCCCCAATTGTTTGTACAAGTTCCAGCCGTCTTCGCGGATCAGCCCCTTGCTGGCGCGATCAATGCGTCCGGCGTGTTGTAAGGCGCGACCGAGCCGTTCGGTACCCAGGCGCCTGGCCTGACGACTGAACAGGGCCTGGCGCGAATCCCAGATCCGCAGACTGCGCATCAAACCGGCCAGGTCTTCGCCACGGGCGCTGGCCAGCGCCAGACGATAGAGGGTGCGCAGATCCTGCACCAGGAGCCAGAGGGCAAAGATGGGCGCCTCGCCCTCGGCCTTGAGGCTGTCGGCAATGCGCAGGAAACGGGGAGCGTCCCCGCGCCAGAGGGCCTCGGGCAGATCGGCGGCGTCATAACGGGCGACATCGGTGACGGCGGCGCGGGCCGCTTCCAGCGTTACCGGGCCGGGCGGTAGCAACAGGGCCAGTTTCTCGATTTCCTGGTGCGCGGCGAGGAGGTTGCCCTCGACGCGGACAGCGATCCAGTCGAGTGTGGCGCGATCGGCCTTGAGTTGATGACGCGCGAGGCGTTCCCCGATCCATTGCGGCAATTGTTCCAGGGTGGGGGTGGCGACCATGACGGTGGCGCCGGCCGCTTCGAGCCGGGTGAACCACTTGCTGGACTGCATCGCCTTGTCGGCGCGGGGCAGGATCAGGAGCAGGGTGCAGTCGGGCGGCGGATTGGCGGCCCAGGCCTCCAGAGCCTTGGCGCCCTCCACGCCGGGTTTGCCGCCGGGCAGGCGGACCTCGATCAGGCGGCGTTCGGAAAACAGGGACAGGCCATCAAACTGGGCAAAACATTCGGCCCAGCGAAACTGGGCGCTGGCCTCGATCAGCGTGCGCTCGGCGCCGACCGTTTGCAGGGCGCGACGAATCAGGGCGGCCGCCTCGTCCACCAGCAGGGGGGCGTCGCCGCAGAGGCAATACACCGGCAGGATCTCGCGGCTGAGGGCATTGGCCAACGCGCTGGTGGAGAGTTTCATGTGGGCGCCGTGCTTGATGACGCCTTAGAGGCGTCCGTACGCGATGCGGGTCAGTGCCTGGCGAGCGAGTTCGATGGCCATGTCTCGGCGCAGGCTGGCCTCTTCCGTTTCTTTGGCCAGGGCCTGGCTGTCGTTATAGGTAAAGTCGCGCTGGGCGAACAAGGGGATGGCCTCGAACAGGGCCTTGCCGTAGGCATCGCGCACATCCATCCGTACCTCATAGATCAGGCGGTATTCGCGCACGCGGCCCGCTCCCGACAGCGACAGAATCTGTTTCTCGAGTTTTTCCTGGCTCAGGCGGATGACCAGCGGCGCCCCCTTGGAGCCGGCGTGCAGCTTGCGTTGATCGTGTAACTGTTCGCGTAACTGTTGCCCCAGCAGCGAGCCCTCCCCGGCCTCGACCCATGCGCTGGTGAAGGGCATGGCATTGACCCCGCGCAGGCGAAAACCGCAACCGGCAAGGGCCAACAGAGGGGCGGCAAGGAAAAAGGCGCGACGCTTCATGGCGCTATGATGCCACGGGGCGCGCCTCGCGTCATGCCACGATGTTGACCAGGCGGCCAGGCACCACGATCACTTTTTTCGCGGGGCGGCCTTCCATGTGTTTTTGGGCATCGGGGTGGGCCAGCGCGGCGGCCTCAAGGCTCGCCTTGTCGGCATTCACGGGGACCGTCAATTTGCCGCGCAGCTTGCCGTTGATCTGCAGCATCAGTTCGACCTCGTTCTGGACGAGGGCGGTGGCATCTACGCTCGGCCAGGCCTGATCGAGCAGCCGCGTGCCAGGGCGCAATTCGGCCCAGAGCGCGGTGCAGATGTGCGGCACGATGGGCGAGAGCATCAGGACCGCGGCCTCCAGGGTTTCCTGACGCACGGCCCGGGCATGGGGGGCTGTGGCGTCCAGTTTGGCCAGCGCGTTCATCAATTCCATAACGGCGGCGATAGCGGTGTTGAACTGTTGGCGGCGTTCAATGTCATCGCTGATCTTGGCGATGGTTTGATGGAGTTGGCGGCGTAACGCCTTCTCAGGGTCATCAATATCTCCGCCGGAGTAAGCGCTTACATTTCCATGCTCCAGGTGGTCTGAAACGGCCTTCCACAGGCGCCGCAGGAAGCGGTGCGCGCCCTCGACGCCGGCATCCGACCATTCCAGACTCTGCTCGGGCGGAGCGGCGAACATCATGAACAGGCGGGCGGTGTCGGCCCCGTATTGGTCAATAATCGCCTGCGGATCGACACCGTTATTTTTCGATTTCGACATTTTTTCGGTGCCGCCCGCGATCACCGGTTTGCCGTCGCTCTTCAGGATGTACACCCCATCCACCTGCTCGACATCGGCGGGGTTGAGCCACAGCTTCTTGCCGTCGCCGAGTTCGCGGTAGAAGGTTTCGGCGATCACCATGCCTTGGGTGAGCAGGCGGGTGAAGGGCTCGTTGCTGGTGACCAGGCCCTCGTCACGCATCAGCTTGTGGAAGAAGCGGGCGTAGAGCAGGTGCAAGATGGCGTGTTCGATGCCGCCGATGTATTGATCGACCGGCAGCCAGTGATTGGCGCGGCCATCGAGCATGGCGGTGTCGCTGCCGGGACAGGCATAGCGGGCGTAATACCAGGACGACTCCACGAAGGTGTCCATGGTGTCGGTCTCGCGCTCGGCCGGGCCGCCGCACTTCGGGCAGGTGCACTGGTAAAACGACGGCATCTTCTTGATCGGCGAGCCGATGTCGATCTTCACATCCTCGGGCAGCACCACCGGCAACTGGTCGGCCGGCACCGGCACATCGCCGCAGGTGGGGCAATGGATGATGGGAATCGGGCAGCCCCAGTAGCGCTGGCGTGAGATACCCCAGTCGCGCAGGCGGAAGGTGGTGCGGCGCTCGCCCAGAGCCATATTTTTCAACACCAGGGCAATCTTCTCGATGGCATCTGCGGAGCTGCGGCCGGAAAAATCGCCGGAGTCAAACAGCACGCCGGGCTCGGTGTAGGCAGCGGTCAGGGGTAACGCCAGCTCGGCATCGGCCGGTTTGATGACCGCCTTGATCGGCAGGGCGTATTTGTGCGCAAAGGCGAAATCGCGTTCGTCGTGCGCCGGGACCGCCATCACGGCGCCCTCCCCGTACCCCATCAGCACATAGTTGGCGACATAAACCGGCACCGGTTCATTGGTGAAAGGGTGATAGACCACGAGGCCGGTGTCCATGCCCTTCTTTTCCATGGTTGCCATGTCGGCCTCGGCCACGCTGCCCTGTTTGCATTCGGCGATGAACTCGGCCAGGGCCGGGTTGTGCACGGCGGCCTGTTGGGCGAGCGGATGCTCGGCGGCGACGGCAACATAGGTCACGCCAAACAGGGTGTCGGCGCGGGTGGTGAAGACCTTCAGGACCTCGCCGCCGGCTTGATGGCGTGCGTTCAGCGGGAAGTGGATCTCGACGCCGAAGCTCTTGCCGATCCAGTTGCGCTGCATGGTCTTGACCCGCTCCGGCCAGCCGGGCAGGTTGTCCAGTTCGGCGAGCAGTTCCTCCGCGTAGTCCGTAATGCGGAAGAAGTACATGGGGATGTCGCGCTTCTCGACCAGGGCGCCGGAACGCCAACCGCGGCCGTCGATGACCTGTTCGTTGGCGAGCACGGTGTGGTCAACCGGGTCCCAGTTCACGGTGGCCATCTTCTTGTAGATGACGCCCTTCTCGAACAGGCGGGTGAACAGCCACTGTTCCCAGCGGTAGTAATCCGGCTTGCAGGTGGCCAGTTCCCGCGACCAGTCGATGGCGAGACCGAGCGACTTCAACTGCTTCTTCATGTATTCGATGTTGGCGTAGGTCCAGCCGGCCGGCGCCACATCGTTGGCCAATGCCGCGTTTTCGGCGGGCAGACCGAAGGCGTCCCAGCCCATGGGCTGCAGGACATTGAAGCCGCGCATCCGGTGATAACGCGCCAGCACATCGCCGATGGTGTAGTTGCGCACATGGCCCATGTGCAGCTTGCCCGACGGATACGGGAACATGGACAGGCAGTAGTACTTGGGGCGATCGGAGGTGTCCTGCGCCAGGAAGGCCGCTCCCGTTTCCCAATCGTGTTGGGTGGTGGGTTCGATGAGTTCCGGGCGATAGTGCGGTTCCATGGGAATTTGGGCAATGGCGTCGAGGGGGCCGGAATTATAGCGTGGCAGGGTGACACGCGGCGGATGCCCCTTTATACTTCGGCCAGTTTTCGTTTATTGCTATTTTCTGTCTCTAGGGGTTCCTAATGTCCAAGAAGCATCCTGTCGTCGTTGTGACCGGCTCGTCCGGTGCGGGTACCACGACCGTTAAACGCGCCTTTGAACACATCTTCCGCCGCGAAAGCTTGAATGCAGCCGTGATTGAAGGGGACAGCATGCACAGCCTGGGCCGTGCAGAGTTCAAGGCCGCTTCTGCGGTCAACAAGGGTCTTTCCCACTTTGGTCCCGATGCGAACGACTTCGAGGGCCTGGCCAACATTTTCAAGACCTACGGCGAGACCGGCGCTGGCCAGCGGCGTTATTACATCCACAGCGATGAAGAGGCTGCTCAGCTCAACGCCCGCTTGGGCACCAACCTGAATCCCGGTGAGTTCACGCCTTGGGAAGATTTGCCGGCCAAGACGGACCTGCTGTTCTACGAAGGCCTGCATGGCATGGTTGTCACCGATAAGGTGGACATGGCGAAGCATGTGGATCTCGCCATTGGGGTGGTTCCGGTCGTCAACCTGGAGTGGATTCAGAAGATTCACCGTGACGGCGCCGAGCGTGGTTATGCGGCCGATGTCATCGTTGACACCATCCTGCGCCGCATGCCGGACTATGTGAACTATGTGACGCCGCAGTTCTCGCGCACCCACATCAATTTCCAGCGCGTTCCGACGGTCGATACCTCTAACCCGTTCATTGCCCGCGACATTCCGACGCCGGACGAGTCTTTTGTGATTGTCCGTTTCGCCGATCCGAAGGGCGTGGATTTCCCCTACCTGCTCAACATGATCAGCGGTTCCTTCATGTCGCGCCCCAACAACCTGGTGGTTCCGGGCGGCAAGATGGGCTTCACCATGGAGATCATCCTCGAGCCGGTGATCGACCGCCTGGTCGCAGATAGCCGCAAGGCCTAAGCGCGACCCTGGCGCGGCCCTGGCACTAAAAAGGCCCCGCATTGCGGGGCCTTTTCTTTGGGTTCGCGCCGGCTTAACTCAGGCCCTGGCTGGCGAGGTAATCCTCGTAGTTGCCGTCGTAGAGGGCATGGCTGCCGTCCAGCTTCAGCTCAATGATCTTGTTGGCCAGCGAGCTGACGAATTCACGGTCGTGCGAGACGAAGATCAGCGTGCCGTTGAATTGGTCCAGACCGGTATTAAGGGCCTCGATGGATTCCATATCAAGGTGATTGGTCGGTTCGTCCATGAGCAGGACATTGCGCCGTAACAGCATCAACTTGCCAAACAACATGCGGCCCTGCTCACCGCCGGAAATAACCCGGACCGATTTCTTGACCTCATCGCCAGAGAACAGCAGTCGACCGAGGGTACCGCGCACCAAGGTCTCAAGATCGGATCCCGCGTAGCCACCGGCCCGCACCCATTCGCTAATCCAGTCGGTCAGATTCTGGTCGGCGGCAAAGTCTGCCGAGTGGTCTTGGGGAAAGTGCCCGGTCTTGGCCTTCTCGGCCCATTTGATCTGGCCGCCCTGCGGCGTTAATTCGCCGGCCAAGAGGCGTAACAGCGTGGTTTTGCCCACGCCGTTTTCACCGATGATGGCCACGCGATCACCGGCCGCGATGTGCATGTTGAGTTTCTGGATGACGGGCTGGGTCGGGTCGTAGCCAAAGCGCAGGGCCTCGATCTCACAGGCCAGACGGTGCAGTTTGTCTTTCTCGTCGTAGTCGAAACGGATCCACGGATACTGGCGCGAGGACGGCTTCATGTCTTCCGGCTTGATCTTTTCGATCAGTTTCAGGCGGCTGGTGGCCTGCTTGGCCTTGGAGGCATTGGCTGAAAAGCGGCGCACAAAGTTCTGCAGGTCGGCGATCTTGTCCTTGGCCCGTGCGTTCGCCGCGCTCTGGCGTTCACGCGCCAGGGTGGCCGCCTCCATGAAGTCGTCATAGTTGCCTGGATAGACCTTGAGCGTGGCGTAATCGAGGTCGGCCATATGGGTGCAAACCTGATTCAGAAAATGCCGGTCGTGCGAGATGATGATCATGGTCGAGTTGCGCGCATTGATCACATCTTCCAGCCAGCGGATGGAGTTGATATCGAGGTTGTTGGTCGGCTCGTCGAGCAACAGAATGTCCGGGTCCGCGAACAGGACCTGCGCCAGCAATACGCGCAGTTTCCAGCCCGGCGCAACCTCGCGCATCAGGCCGTTGTGTTTCTCGGTGGGAATGTCGAGGCCCAGCAATAATTCGCCGGCGCGCGCCTCGGCATCGTAGCCGCCCATCTCGCCAAAGCGCGTTTCCAGCTCGGCGGCGTGCATATAGTCCGCCTCGCTCGCCTCCGGATTCATGTAGATCGCGTCCTTTTCCTGCATGAGGGCCCACATCTCGGCGTGACCCTGCAGAACCACATCGAGCACGCGGACATCCTCAAAGGCGAACTGGTCCTGGCGCAGGAAGGCCATCCGCTCGCCGGGATCGAGGCTGACATTGCCGGCGGAGGGCTCCTGGATGCCGGCCAGGATCTTCATGAAGGTCGACTTGCCACAGCCGTTGGCGCCGATCAGGCCATAGCGATTGCCATTGCCGAACTTGATGTTGACATTCTCGAACAGGGGCTTGGCCCCGAACTGCATGGTGAGGTTGGAAACGGTAAGCATGGGAATTCCAATAAGGCGTTAGCGCGGAGGCGTTACGCACAGCGCGCGGAAGGCGCGCATTGTACATTGCGGCATGGCACCGAGTCCGGCTCTGCCGTGAAACCCGCAAACGGGAACGGCAAAGCGGATCGTTGTTCAGCCAGGAAACGGGAGAACCGGGCGGGTGAGGTTCAGCTAAGCGCCTTCACCAGCACCTTGGAGCGCCGTTGCCAGTTGTACATCTCCTTGCGTATGGAGGGCAGGTCATCCGGGCTGGCGAGGGTGAAGCCGTGTTCAATGAACCAGTGCGTGGTCCGGGTGGTGAGGACGAAGAGGTGCTTGAGGCCGTTCTTTTTGGCCTGCGTCACCGCGCTGTCCAGCAGGGCCGCCCCCCGGCCGCCATCGCGGAAATCGGGGTCAACGGCCAGGCAGGCCATCTCGCCGGACTGGGCATCGGTAAACGGATAGAGCGCGACACAGCCGACGATGCGGCCGTCGAATTCATTGACGATGAACTGGCCGATCTCCTGCTCCAGGCGCTCGCGCTCGCGCCGAACCAGCGTGCCGTCGGCCTCCAGCGGTTCTATGAGCTGGAGAATGCCGCCGACATCGTCAATATTGGCCGGGCGCAGGATGTCCACGGACTCGCGGGTGACCATGGTCCCAACGCCCCCGTGGGTGAACAGTTCAACGAGGAGCGCGCCTTCGGCATCGGCGCTGACCAGATGCACACGGGCGACGCCTGCCTTGCAGGCGCGGGCGGCGTGCGGCAGGTAGAGTTTCATATCGCCATCGGGCAGGCTCCGGGCCATTTTCTGCGCCTCGGCAGCGGTGAGCTGATCAATGCGTTCGCCATCGGCATTGACCGTGTTGCCGTGGTCGAGGATGAAGATCAGCTTGTCGGCGCCAATGGCGACCGCGGTCGCGGTGGCGACCTCTTCGAGCGTCAGGTTGAACACCTCGCCCGTCGGTGAATAACCGAGCGGCGAGAGCAGGACGATGTCGCCGTCCGAGACGCGCTCACGGATGGCGCCGTTATTGACCTTGCGCACCTGGCCGGTGAACTGCGTATCGACCCCCCCGACGACGCCGGCGGGTTGGGCGATCACATAGTTCCCCGAGGCGACCCGGATCTCGGCGCCGGCCATGGGGGTGTTGGGCAGTCCCAACGAGAGCAGGGTCTCGATCTCTACGCGCACCGCGCCGACGGCCTCCTTGACACATGCCAGAGCCTCGCTGTCGGTGACGCGCAGGCCCTTCACATAGCGTGCCGAGAGGCCGCGCTGGGCCAGCCGGGCCTCAACCTGCGGCCGGACGCCATGGACCAGGACGAGCCGTACGCCCAGGGCGTTGAGCAGATTGACATCATGAATCAGGTCAACAAAGTCTTCGCGGAGCAGGGTGTCGCCGCCAAAGGCAATGACGAAGGTCTTGCCGCGAAAGGCGTGAATATAGGGCGCGGCGGCGCGGAACCATTCGACGAAGGCGGCGGTTTCGGAGATCTGGGCGTTCATGTTCGCATTATGCACAAATCGTTCAGAAATCGCCCCATAACACTTGCATGGCGGCCAGGGCCGCGACGGCGGCCGTCTCGGTACGCAACACACGGGGCCCCAGGCGGATGCCGGTTGCGCCACAGGCCATGGCCGCACGGTGTTCGAGAGGGTCAAAACCGCCCTCGGGGCCGGCGAGCAGGCAGACGGGCCCGGTGGGGTGGGTGAGCGTGCGCAGGCTGTTGGGCGCTTCCGGATCGAGCAGGAGCATGAGACGGTCGGAACGGGCCTCGAGCCAACGGTCAAAATCGCACGGCGCGGCGACGGTGGGCAGATGGTTGCGGCCACATTGCTCGCAGGCGGCCACCACGATGGCCTGCCAGTGCGCGTGGCGGCGTGCCAGGCGTTCGTCGGAAAGCCGGACCACGGAGCGTTTCATGAACACGGGGATAATTTCATTCACCCCCAGTTCGACCGCCTTTTGCAGGGTGTAGTCCATGCGGTCGCCGCTGGAGATGCCTTGCACCAGGGTGATGGCCAGGGGCGATTCGCGGGGCGGCGTGGTGCCGGGGCCCAGGAGAGCAAAGAGGCGTTTTCCCTCGCGCTGCAGAATGCCCGGATATTCATGCCCTTGGCCGTCAAACAGGATCAGGGCATCGCCCTCACGCAGACGGAGGGCGCTGGTTGCGTGACGCACGACGGTCTCGGGCAGTTCGACCGGGTGATCCGCAGACCACGGGCCGGGACAGTAAAAGCGCGGAATAGCCATGAGACGCGATGCTATCATTCGTCGCCATTATTGTTTGGAGAATGGATCTATGGTGCGCATGGAAACCCCGGTTTGCGACTTCGGCTGGCCGGCCCCCGATTTTGCGTTGCCCGGCGTTGACGGCAAGGTGTATGACCTCAAATCAGCCGCCGGCCCCAAGGGTTTGCTGGTGATGTTTATCTGCAATCACTGTCCGTATGTGAAGTCGATTCGTGACCGTCTGGTGCGGGACGCGCGCGATTTGCAGGCGCTGGGCGTGGGCGTGATTGCCATCATGGCCAACGATCCGGCCGAGTATCCCGAGGATTCGTTTGCCAATATGCAGGCCGTGGCGGCCGAGCATGCCTATCCTTTCCCCTATGTGTGGGACGAAAGCCAGGCGGTGGCCAAGACCTACGGCGCGGTGTGCACGCCGGACTTTTTTGGTTTCAATGCCGATCTACAACTGCAATATCGCGGTCGCCTTGATGAGTCACGCAAGGAGCCGGTAGCCGGTGCCCGCCGCGATCTGTTTGAGGCCATGCGGCAGGTGGCCGAGACCAGCCATGGACCGCGTGAACAAATCCCCAGCATGGGTTGCTCGATCAAGTGGAAGGGCGAGCCGGGTTAGTGGCTCGGCAATGAAAGGCATGGAAACCTCCCTCGCCGACCTTAGCGCTGCCCTCAGCGCGGCCGTTCGCAGTGTCGGGCGTGAGGAGATCATGCCGCGCTACCTGAAGGTGGCGCATTCGCACAAACAGGATGGCAGCGTGTTTACCGAGGCGGATCTGGCGGCGCAGCACGCACTGATCAGCCGGTTGCAGGCGATTGCCGCGGTGCCCGTGTTGGCCGAGGAACAGACCGAGGCGGAACAGCGGGCGACCTGGGAAGCGGCCAGCGAGACGGGGTTATGGTGTGTCGATCCCATTGATGGCACCACCAATTTTGTGAGCGGCCTGCCCTTCTTTGCCATTTCTGTGGCCTTGATTCGTGCCGGTCGCCCCGTGCTTGGGGTGGTCTATGACCCCGCGGCTGACGAAGTGTTTGCCGCCTGGGCGGGCGGGGGTGCGACCCTGAACGGGGTGGCCCTGCCGCTCCGCCCGCCGCCGTCGGAGTTGAGCCGGTGTGTGGGCGGTATCGACTTCAAGCGCCTGTCGCGAGACCTTGCCGTGCGCTTGGTGGCGCATCCACCGTATGCCTCCCAGCGCAATCTGGGGGCCAGCGCGCTGGATTGGTGCTATCTCGCCGCCGGTCGCCTGCACTTTTATCTGCATGGCGGGCAAAAGGTCTGGGATTACTCGGCAGGCTGGCTGATCTTGACGGAGGCGGGTGGCCAGGCCGAGACGCTGCAGGGATCTTCGTTCTGGCAGGGGTCTCCCTGGACCTGTTCCGTACAGGCCTGTCTGACGCCTTCGTTGCAGGAGCAATTGCGCGGATGGATGCGGTCCGCGCCGGGTGGATAAACCCGCAGCGGGGAGTGATAAAAAGATTTTAGGCCTCGCCGCCAAACCCCGGCCATCTTGCGTAACACTTTGATATTAAAGAAATAAGCGGCATTAAGGCGTGGTTTTATCGAGAATCGTGCCTTGCCCGAATCCCCACTGCTCATAGATAATCGGGCGAGCTTGTCCGCCCCGAGTCTTAAATCGGGCGGTTTATATGATTTTTCTCAATAGGAATCAAAGACATGGCAACACGTGCTGATCTTGCCAACGCCATTCGCGCCCTCTCGATGGACGCAGTGGAAAAGGCCAAATCCGGACATCCGGGCGCTCCCATGGGTATGGCGGAGATCGCCGAAGTGGTTTGGAACCACCATATGCGTCATAACCCGGCCAACCCCAAGTGGGCTGATCGTGACCGCTTCGTGCTGTCCAATGGCCATGGTTCCATGCTGATTTATTCCTTGCTGCACCTGACGGGCTACGATGTCACGATGGATGACATCAAGAATTTCCGGCAGTTGCACTCCCGCACCCCGGGCCATCCGGAATACGGTTACACCGCTGGCGTGGAAACTACCACCGGTCCGCTGGGTCAAGGCATCACCAACGCCGTCGGTTTTGCGCTGGCTGAGAAGCTGCTGGCCGCCGAGTTCAACAAGCCCGGCCATGAGATCGTCAACCATCACACCTATGTGTTCATGGGCGACGGTTGCATGATGGAAGGCATCTCCCACGAGGCCTGTGCGCTGGCTGGCACCTGGGGCCTGGGCAAGCTGATTGCTTGCTGGGACGACAACGGTATCTCCATTGATGGCCACACGGAAGGCTGGTTCACTGAAGATGTCTGCGGCCGTTTCGAGGCCTATGGCTGGCATGTGGTGCGCAATGTGGACGGTCACAATGCCGTCGCTATCGAGGCCGCCGTGCAGGAAGCCAAGATGGTCACCGACAAGCCGACGCTGATTCAGTGCAAGACCATCATCGGTAAGGGCTCGCCGAACAAGCAAGGCGGCCATGATTGCCACGGCGCTCCGCTGGGCGACAAGGAAATCGCCCTGGTGCGCGAGACCATTGGCTGGTCGCACGCCCCGTTTGAAGTTCCGACCGATGTGTACGAAGGCTGGAATTGCAAGATCAAGGGCGAGGGCCTGGAAAAGCTCTGGGACAACAAGTTCGCCGAATACGCCAAGGCTTATCCGGAAGAGGCCGCCGAGTTCGAGCGCCGCACGAACAACGAGCTGCCGGTCGACTGGAGCGAGCGCGTCGCCGCGGCCATGAAGACCACGCTGGAAAAGGCCGAAACCGTGGCCACCCGCAAGGCTTCGCAACTGGCTATCGAGCGCCTGGTCTCCACGCTGCCCGAGCGCGTCGGCGGTTCTGCTGACCTGACCGGCTCCAACCTGACCAACTGGCCGAATTGCCAGCCCATCCACCGTCACGCCCAGGCCAACTACATCTCCTACGGCGTGCGTGAGTTCGGCATGGCGCACATCATGAACGGTATGGCCCTGCACGGCGGCCTGCTGCCCTTCGGCGGCACCTTCCTGATGTTCTCGGAATATGCCCGCAACGCCCTGCGTATGTCGGCCCTGATGAAGCAGCGCGTGGTTTATGTCTTCACCCACGACTCCATCGGTCTGGGCGAAGACGGCCCGACCCACCAGCCGGTCGAGCAGACCGCTACGCTGCGCATGATCCCGAACATGTCCGTCTGGCGTCCGTGCGACACCGTGGAGACCCTGGTGGCATGGCAAGCCGGCTGCGAGAAGATGGATGGCCCGACCAGCCTGATCCTGAGCCGCCAGAACCTGCCCTTTATGGCGCGTTCCGAGGCACAGATCGCGGATATCGCCAAGGGTGGCTATGTGCTGTCCGATGCGGCCAATGCCCAGGTGGTGTTGATCGCTACCGGTTCCGAGGTGGAGCTGGCCGTGAGCGCCCAAAAGGCCCTGGCCGCCGACGGTATTGCGGCCCGCGTGGTCTCCATGCCGTGTACCAACATCTTTGATCGCCAGGACAAGGCCTACAAGGATAGCGTTCTGATGCCGGGCGTGCACAAGGTGGCCATCGAGGCCGGTGTGACCGATGCCTGGTGGAAGTATGTCGGCCTGCGTGGCGCCGTCATCGGCATGGATCGCTTCGGCGAATCGGCCCCGGCCCCGTTGCTGTTTAAGGAGTTTGGCTTCACGACGGAGAATGTTGTGGCCACGGTTAAAAAGGTTCTGGCCTGAGTTTGGGCCGTTGTATAGAAATTTATCTGGAGAATAAGCATGACGATTAAAGTAGGTATCAACGGCTTCGGCCGCATCGGCCGCATGGCCTTCCGTGCCATCGCCAAGGACTTCCCGGGCATCGAAGTGGTCGCCATCAACGATCTGCTGGAACCGGATTACCTGGCCTATATGTTGAAGTACGACTCCGTGCATGGCCGTTTCAATGGCGATGTGTCGGTGGACGGCAGCAACCTGAAGGTGAACGGCAAGACCATCCGCCTGACCGCCGAGAAGGAGCCCGCCAACCTGAAGTGGAACGAAGTGGGCGCCGATCTGGTCATCGACTGCACCGGCTTCTTCCTGACCACCGAGTCCTGCCAGGCCCACATCACCGCGGGCGCCAAGAAGGTTGTCCAGTCCGCTCCGGCCAAGGATTCCACCCCGATGTTCGTGTACGGCGTGAACCACAGCACCTACGCGGGTCAGGCCATCGTTTCGGCGGCTTCCTGCACCACCAACTGCCTGGCCCCGGTGGCCAAGGTGCTGAACGACAACTGGGGCATCAAGCGTGGCCTGATGACCACCGTGCACGCCGCCACCGCTACCCAGAAGACCGTTGACGGCCCGTCCAAGAAAGACTGGCGCGGCGGCCGCGGCATCCTGGAAAACATCATCCCCTCCTCCACCGGTGCCGCCAAGGCCGTGGGCGTGGTTCTGCCCGAGCTGAACAAGAAGCTCACCGGCATGGCCTTCCGCGTTCCGACCTCCGATGTCTCCGTGGTTGACCTGACCGTCGAGCTGAACAAGGAAGCCGCCTACGCTGACATCTGCAAGGCCATGAAGGCCGCCTCCGAAGGCGCCATGAAGGGCGTGCTGGGTTACACCGACGAGAAGGTGGTTTCCACCGACTTCGTGGGCAACTCCGCTCCCTCCACCTTTGATGCCGAGGCCGGCATCGCCCTGGACGGCACCTTCGTCAAGGTCGTGGCCTGGTACGACAACGAGTACGGCTACACCTGCAACATGCTGCGTCTGGTGGAGCACGTCTCCAAGTAATCCGGCGGCAATACTCGTGTGACAAGACGCGGGAATCTTCCCGTATCTTGTCGGGTAAGCCGTAAGGCTTGAGTTTCATCAAGCCTTACCACTGACCTTGAACTTGTCTTGTAAGCTTCTTAGAACCCTGATTTAGAACATTTAACCGAGGAATTCGTATGTCTTTTATTCGTGTGACTGATATCCCTCTGGCCGGCAAGCGGGTCTTGATTCGCGCCGACCTCAATGTCCCCGTCAAGGACGGCAAGGTGACCTCGGATGCGCGGATCACCGCCTCCATGCGCACCATTGAGCATTGCATTAACGCCGGTGCCAAGGTCATGGTGACCTCGCACCTGGGCCGCCCGACCGAGGGCGAGTTCAAGGAAGAGGATTCCCTGAAGCCGGTGGTCGACAACATCGCCGTGCGCCTGGGCAAGAACATTCGCCTGATCCGCGACTGGACCGAAGGGGGTTTTGAGGTGGCCGACGGCGAACTCGTCGTGCTCGAAAACTGCCGCGTCAACAAGGGCGAAAAGAAGAATGTCGAAGAGACGGCCAAGAAATATGCGGCCCTTTGCGATGT
>VGVU01000018.1 GCA_016873905.1 Betaproteobacteria bacterium
CTGGGGCGTCCCGAGGCCTGGCCATGCCAGATGGGGTCGATGTAATCCGGCCCCTTCTTGAATACCTGCACCTGCCGACCGCGCTGGCGCAGGGCACGCGCCAGCCCCAGCGTGACGGTCGTCTTGCCTGAAGATTTATGAGCGGCTGAAAGATAGAGACACGGCATGCAGGGTTATTTTCCGGAATGTAAAAACCGGCCAACCGGCCGGTTTTTATGGCACCCGATCACCGGATCAGTGCTTCCCATGCAACGCGGCCAGGGTCTCGTCATCAAGCCGCTCGGGCATGAAACGCAGAACCTTGCTGGCGCCTACGGTCAGGAGAATGGCCGTCGCGACGCCGCCGATACCGAGCAGAATCTCCACCAGGGCGGGGCTGTATGCATTCACTGCACCGTCGTAGAAACTGGAAGTCACGGTATAACCCGGGAAGAGATCCATGGGATAGGCCTGACCGCCAATGATGGTCACCCACATCTGAGCCAATCCCCCGAGCACGGCAGCCACCGCCGCTATCACGGTCCAGCCACGCCCACGGGTCGCCGGATTGAACAGGATCGCCATCGGCACAACATATCCGATCAAGACCTGACCCACCCAGAACATCTGCGTGTGGATGCCCCCTTCGAGCAACAAGAAGGCCTCAAGACCATGATGCTTGGTAAAGTACAAATTGGTCAGGTGATAGACCAGCGTGAAATACAGGCTGGCGGCCACGAAGGTGCCCAACAGGCTGCGCAAACGGTTGACCAACTTGTCACCCAACGGACGGTTGTCGCCCTTGTACAGGCCCATCAGGATGAGCAGGAACATGGCCAAACCATAGTTGAACGAGAAGATGATAAACATCGGCGCCAGCAGGGCGGCGTCATAGGCCTCACGCGCCACCAGGAAACCGAAGATGGAGCCGGTACCAGTGGTGAGGATGAGGCGCCAGACGAAGGCGAAAGTGCCAACGGCCTTGTACCAGGGCGCGCCCTTGCGATCCATCATGGTCCACAGATACGCAATCACGATCGCGAAGAAACCGTTGTACAGGATCACATTCCACGCAAAGATGGACTTGAAGTTGTACTGGGTCATCGCGACGACCAGACGATCCGCGCGGCCCAGATCCAACACCAGCGCCATCAGGCCACCGGCCAGAAAGGTCAGCGCCATGAGCGCAGACAAACGATTGAGCGGCTTGTACAGGGTCTTCCCAAAAACCGTCGCGATAGAGGCCACATTGAGTGCCCCAGAGGCCGCAACAATGAGAAAGACCGCAAACACATGCGGCAGGCCCCACACGATCTGGTTCGTCATGCCGGTCACGATATGACCGTTGTGCTCCATGTACAGGGCGGACAGCACACCCATCCCGGCCAAGGCACCGAAGACCAGCATCGTCAGCCAGTAGCCCTGCTTGGCCTGAATTTCCCTAAAGGCGATGTTCATCGTTAGATCCCCTGCTTAGATGCCTTGGTAGCGCACACCAGTGTTGAGATTAAGGTCAGCCCGAACTTCGGTGCTGGCCATGGATTTCAGTGCCTTGGCGATCGGCGCGTCCGCGTCGTTGAGGTTGCCAAACAGCATGGCGTTGTGGCCATCCTTCGCACAGGCCTCGACACAGGCCGGGGACTCGTCGCGATCCACGCGCTGGACGCAGAAGGTACAGGCCTCAACGCAACCCATGCCGCGCGGCACATCCGGTTTTTGCTCGGTGAGCGGTTCATGCACGAGAGAACGCGCCTTGTACGGGCAGGCCATCATGCAGTAACGGCAACCGATGCAGATGTGACGATCAACCAGAACGATCCCATCAGCACGCTTCATGGATGCGCCGGTCGGACACACATCGACGCAGGGCGGTTTTTCGCAGTGCTGGCACAGCATCGGCAACTCGTGATGCGCACCGGTCTGCAAATTGCGAATATCGACCTTGCGTATCCACTGCGAGTCCTGCGGGCCCGTCTTGCCGGACAGGCCATTTTCTTCATTACAGGCGGTCACACAGGACTTGCAGCCGTCGCCGCATTTCTGCGTATCAATCAACATGCCCCAACGCACCGCTGCCGAGGCCGGCGCATCGGCCGGACGGCTATGCGCCACTCCGTAGAACAACACGCCCGGAGCCAGGGTGGCACCGGTCACCACCGCGCCCGCCTTGAGGAAATCACGGCGTGTAGCGGTATCCGTCGTCAGGGTATCCATGGAATTATCAGCGGGTGATTTTTCGTGCGGAATCATTTTCCCCCTCCTGCGCGAGTCGCACCGAGTGCAGCCGACGGATGGTCAGCCGGCTTTTTACCCGGTTTGGTAGCGTGACATCCCCAGCAATCCAGCTTCACGCTGGCGTAACTGTGACACGCCACACAAAAGTCTTCCTTGCTGCTGGCCACACTCCCGCTCTTCTCACTGGCATGACATTCGACACAACCCTTGAGGCTGTGCTTCGTGGTCCGGATGCCCAAGCGCATCGTGTCATCACGATGATGCTTGAGTACATCCATATGGTTGCGACGCATGAAGTCCGTGTCCTCGACACATTTACCTGCCGATTTGGCCGGAGGCAAGGAAGGGATATCAACACCGGCCTGTGCCACAGACAGCAGACCGAACAGTCCGCCTACTGTAACCAGCAGTACGCCGACCCCTTTTTTCAATAACGACTTGGCCATCATGCCAGTTCCTTCCGAAGAGATTGCCGGGATCGCTGAGCCTTAGTCGCCCATACCCATCTGGATATAGCCGGTCGGGCAAACATCGGCGCAAATATGGCAACCAATACACTTGCTGTAGTCGGTGTCCACATAGCGGCCTGTGGTCGGGTTGTCTTTCTTCTTGACCTTGAACACGGCCGTTTGCGGACAGTAGATCACGCAGTTATCGCACTCGAAGCACATGCCGCAGGACATGCAACGCTTGGCCTCTTCCACGACCTGCTTGTCATCCAGCGCGTGCAGACGATCCTCAAAGTTACCCAGTGCGCTATCGGCGTTCAGCACCGTCACCTCACGCTTGAGGCGCGGGGTGTTGGCGAAGTGGCCCAGGAACAACTGGGTGGACGGAATGATGTAACGGGCCGAACGGTCATCAAAGTTGTGCAGGGTGTCCTTCCATGCCGAAGTGCCCCATTCCTGACCATGATGCTCGTTGTAGTCGTGTCCCGTCTCCACCCAACGACGCACCATATCCCAGTGCGCGACATCGACCTTGGGACGCTTTGCAACCTCTTCACCCTTCAGGAACGCGTCAATGCCTTCCGCACAGATACGGGCGTGGCCAATCGCGGTCGTCAGGAGGTGCGGACGAATCACATCGCCAGCGACAAAGACATTTTCCTTGCCCGGGAAGCGATAGTTCTTGTCGGTCTTCATCAGGCCGTTGTTGTTGTTATAGGACTCCAGGCCCGTGAAATCGACGGCCTGACCAATTGCAGAGACGATCAGGGTGCCGGCGATATCGCGCTCAGTGCCTTCCTTGATCTTCATGTCCTTGCCGACCATCTCGTACTCAGCTACGCGCAGGGCGGTCGCACGACCGTTCGCATCCTTGATGACGGCAATCGGGGTCACGCCACCGATGATCTCGATGCCTTCGGCCTTGGCCTGCTCGATTTCATGCTTGTTGGCGGCCATGTTTTCAACCGTCGCACGAGAAATCAGCACCACCTCGACGCCCTGACGAGCGGCGATCTCGGCCACATCATGCGCCACCTGACCGGAAAGCACATGCTCAGGCATGTCCTTCTCGGAGGCGTTGGTCACTTTGCCCAAACGGCGTGCAACAGTGGCCACGTCAATGGAGGTATCGCCACCACCGATGACGACGACCTTGTCGCCCACATGCTGCAGACGGCCTTCGTTAAAGGCGCGCAGGAAGGACATTGCGGTCACGCAATTGGGGGCATCGGCACCGTCCACCGGCAAGGCGCGGCCGGCTTGAGCGCCCAGGCCAAACAGCACGGCGTCAAAGCCCTTCTCAATCTCCTCCATGGAGATATCGGTGCCCACACGGCAATTCATGCGGGTATCAACACCCATGTCGATGATGCGCTTGATCTCACCATCGAGCACTTCACGCGGGGTACGGAAACCCGGGATGCCGTAGCGCATCATGCCGCCCAGCTCCGCATGGTCATCAAAAATGGTGCAGGCATGGCCCATCTTGCGCAGCTGATAGGCAGCCGCCAAGCCAGCCGGACCGCCACCGATGATGGCAACCTTCTTGCCGGTAGACGGACCCGCCTCGCCGAAGGCCAGGTTGTTTTCCAGAGCCCAGTTGCCCAGGAAGTGTTCAACGGAGTTGATGCCCACATTCTCTTCCACCTGATTGCGGTTGCAACCAGATTCGCACGGTGCCGGGCAAACACGGCCCATGACGGCGGGGAACGGATTGGCGGTGGTCAAACGGCGCCAGGCATATTCCTGCCAGCTCATGCCACCGGTCGGCTTCTCGATGCCACGGACGATGTTGAGGTAGGAACGGATGTCTTCACCGGCCGGGCAAGAACCCTGGCAGGGCGGCGCGGACTGGATGTACTCAGGGCACTTGTGGGTCCAGCTGGCCTGGAAAATCATGTCCTGGCTGGAACGATAGTCCGACTCGGACTGGCCGTCCTTGTAACGACGCCAGAATTGGCCCTCAGTCTTTTTCACATCTTTGGAACTCACCGCCATGTTGCTCTCCTATAAACCTTGAACCTTGATTAATCCAACTTAATGGCCGTACTAACGAGCTGATGCACGCCGCCAACCATGCTCATGTCAAAACCGTAATACGGCAAAACCTTGGTGAACTGTGCCTTGCAAATGGCGCAGATCGTGGCCATGAAATTGACCTGCTCTCCCTGCACCACATTGTTCAACGCATTCATGCGCGGCAAGGCGCCCTTGACGCGGACCTCCATCAGGTCATCGGTCAGCAGACCACCGCCACCGCCGCAGCAGAAGGTCCCTTCGCCAATCGTCTCAGAGGCCATATCGTGGAAATTATTGGCCACGGCCTTGATGATGTTGCGCGGAATGGTGAACTGGCCACCCGCCTCATTGCCCATCCGCGAGCCGCGCGCCACATTGCACGAGTCGTGCATGGTGATCACGCGATCATCGTTGAGGGATTTGTCAAACTCGAGGGCGCCCTGCTGAATCAGGTCCCAGGTGTATTCGCAGATGTGCTGCGGCTGCGGGTAACGCGAATCGAGTTGTTGCTGCAACTGCTTGGCATACGGATCGTCACCGCCATAGCCAACGCCGTTGAGGGTGTTCCAGAAGGAATAGGCCACGCGCCAGGCATGGCCGCACTCACCGACCACGATCCGCTTCACGCCCAATTCCAGGGCCGCGTCGCGGATACGGTTCGCAACCGTGCGCATCGTGTCGTAGTTGGCCACAAACAGGCCAAAATTACCCGCCTCGGAGGCCTTCGAGGAGAGGGTCCAGGAAACGCCTGCCGCGTGGAAGACCTTGGCATAGCCGATCAGGGATTCCACATGCGGTTCGGAGAAGAAGTCCGCCGACGGGGTCACCAGCATGATCTCGGCGCCCTCAACATCAATCGGGAACTTCACGGCCACGCCGGTTGCGTCCAGGACATCTTCTTCCAGACCGGCCAGGGTATCTTCAAGCGCCGGACCCGGAAGACCGAGGTTGTTACCGATCTTCTGAACCTTGCCTACGATCTCGTTCGAATACTTCTGGCCCATCCCGACATAGTTCAGGATCTCGCGACCAGCCATGGTGATCTCGGCCGTGTCGATACCGTACGGGCAATACACGGAACAACGCCGACACTCCGAGCACTGGTGGTAGTAGTTGTACCAGTCATCCAGGGTCTCTTGAGTCAGGTCTTCGGCACCGACCAACCACGGGGCCATCTTGCCCGGCAGGGTGAAGTAACGGCGGTAAACCTTGCGCATCAACTCCTGACGCGCGACGGGCATGTTCTTGGGATCCGCCGTACCGAGGAAATAATGGCATTTGTCGGTACAGGCACCACAGTGGACACAGGCGTCCATGAACACCCGCAGAGAGCGGTATTTACCGAGAAGATCGCCCATGCGGTCGATGGCGCGCTCTTTCCAATCCTCACCCAGTTCCCACGGATAGCCCAGGAAAGACTGGACTTTCTCGTTGGCGACGAAGGACTTCATGTGCGCCATCGAACCTTCCTGGATCTTGGGAACCGCAGTGAATTCGGTGAGCGTCGGTACTTCAAATTTAGGGGCTGCCATTTACGATTCCTTCGTTTTATTCCTTAGGACTTCATAAACCTGACCATCGGGTCAAGGGGTCGATCAGTCTTTATCCAGGGCCGCTGCCCAGGGTGCCACATGACGCCGCTCACGCGGGTTATCCACCTGGTTGCGGGTCGGGCTGAAGAAAATGCCCGGGGCATGCAACAGCTTGCTGACCGGGAAAATAATCATCAGCAAGGCGACCAGTCCCAGATGCACCAGCAGTACGGGGTCAGCCGGCAACGGGTGCCAGTCAAACACCACCAGACCCAAGGCAAAGGCCTTAAGGGCAATGATGTCGGTGTGCGCGACAAAGGTCATCATCATTCCGGACAGGCCGATGGCAATAAGCAACGCCAGCATCAGATGATCCGAGGGCGTGGAGATGTAACGAACGCGATCCACCAGAAAACGCCGCGCCCACAAGCCCGCCAGACCAATCACCATGGCAAAACTCGCGTACATGCCAAAGGGTTGAACAATATTCACCCAAAACCAAACCGGCTCCTGGAAGTAGCGCACATGGCGAAGCAAGACCAGAAGCAGGCCCACATGGAACATCCAGCCAAACACCCAAATCCATTTATTGGACTTGAACAGCGACTCGAACAGCACCACTTCGCGCGCCATGCGTACAACCACGCCAGACTGGGTCGTCGGCGCGGGAGTGGTGGGGATCTTCAGAGGCGCAGGGGTACGGCTATATTCATAAATACGATAGGCAACACCCGCCACCAGGATGAAGGTCGCAAAGTAAAACAGGATGGTATAAAAACCCGTCAGTGCAGACATGTAGTTCCTCTATACAAACAGATCGTCGGGAGTCAAAAAGCGTCTCGCGCAAGGATCAAGACATCTTTTGACTCCCGACCATCACTCGCGTCATGGTCGGGAAGAAAAACGCCCGGCAGGACTGCCGGATCGTTCTCTCTTAGATACAGCCGGTCGGCTTCGGCAGACCACCGATCTTACAAGCCTGCTTGGCCGGGCCATACGGGAACAACTCATACAGGTACTTGTTGTTGCCCTTGTCCGGACCGAGCTTCTTGCCGATGGCCTTGGTCAGCACGCGAACGGCCGGAGCGATCTGATACTCGTCGTAGTATTCGCGCAGGAAGTCGATCACTTCCCAGTGTGCGTCGGTCATCTCGACCTTCTCTTCGGCGGCCATGTAGTCAGCCACATCACGGCTCCAGTCAGCCAGATTGGTCAGGAAACCCTCTTCGTCGAGTTCAATTTCCTTACCAGCAATAGTTACCATAGGCATAGTTTTACCCCTTAAAAAAAGTACGAATCAAAGCCACGATTGGCAGTTAGGCTGTTCGGCGACCAGATCGACGAAACCCGCATAATCCACCAGAGAAACGCCGTCCATGACGCGATCGGCCAGGCCGCGCGTTTCCAGATCCGGCTTCAACGCATAGATCTTCAGATCGGCCATGGCCGCTTGGATCTTCGCCGCTGCCGTATTGCCACGAGTCGCCGCATACACGGCATCCTCGATCAGCAGTACAACAGAACCCTTGGTCGCCAGACGCAGAGCCGCTTCTACAGAGTTGCGGTCCGACGGCGATTTATTAATGATGTGCAGCATAATGTATTCCCTCTGCTAACGGCTTAGTGACTGATAACCACATCCTGTTCCGCCATCGTGGCGGCCAGTTCAGCGGCAGACATCACAGTTACATCAACCAGCAGATCGTCCTCAGTCAGGCCACGGGCCTCCAGGGATTCCTGCTCCACATACAACTTCTCAATATCGTAGCCATCCAGGGCACGGTAGGTCTTCGAGAAATTCTTGAGCTCGGTGCCTTCCGAATTGATGCCCTTCATCAGCTGATAGACGCCATCATCCACAAAGGCCATGCTGACATCCTGCTCAAATGCCGCCGAGATCAGCACCACCTCCAGGGCCTCCAGCGCATAAATTGTGCCGTAGGGGGCCTTGCGGTTCACGAACATGAACTTCTTGATCGTGCCGCCGTCTTCCATATCCATATCGTCGCTCATCGCTTCGTCCTTATCTTTTCCCGATCAATCACCAAAGGTCACCAGACGATCGTTCTGGATGCCGGCCTCAACGAGCTGACCCAGACCCGAAATGCGGAAGGCCGGATGAATATTGTTGGCATCCTTGCCCTGGCGCTTCGCCTCGTTGTCATCCAGCAGACCACGACGCTGAGCCGCCGCGATACAGACCACCAGATCGACACCGTGCTTCTCGCCCAACTCAGCCCAGCGGTTGACCACATGACGGTCATCCACCGGCGGAACGGTCAGGCGCGAGGCATTGTTAACGCCATCGTGATAGAAAAACACGCGTGTGACTTCGTGGCCCTTGGCAAGAGCCGCCTGCGCGAACTTGAAGGCAGAATCCGCCGCCTGATGCGTGTACGGGCCTTCGTTTACCAAAATTCCAAATTTCATTAAGGTACCTAACTCTGTAATCTTCTTGTAACGGCCCCCCGAAGGAGGCCGCACGGATTAGAAGCGGATGTGGGTCGAGGCGTTCAGGCTTGTACGGCCACCGCGCCAGTTATCAATGTGGTACTTGGTGAACGGCAGACCCGTCTTCTCGAAGAAGGCCGGCCAACCAATACGGTCGATCCACTCGTTGATACGCTCCCACGGACGACCGTCGGCCTTGTACTCGGCCAGGATGCGCTTGACCACGGCCGAAACTTCCGGCCAACGCGGCGGGTTGTTCGGGATGCCGGAGGCCACCAACTTGTGGAAGGTCGGCTTGGAACGGGCGTTGGAGTTCTTGCCACCCACCCAGATCGCAAACTTGGAATGCACCGGGTCGTTGATCTGCATCGGCGGGCAGGGCGGGAAGCAAGCGCCACAACAGATGCACTTCTTCTCGTCCACTTCCAGCGACGGCTTGCCGTTGATCAGGGCCGGACGAATCGCGGCCACCGGGCAACGAGCCACCACCGTGGGGCGTTCGCAGACATTGGCAACCAGATCATGGTTGATCTTCGGCGGCTTGGTGTGCTGGATAACAATGGCGATGTCCGCCTGGCCGCCGCAGTTGATCTCGCAGCAGGAGGTGCTCAACTTGACGCGGTTGGGCATCTCACACTTGATGAATTCATCATGCAGTTCGTCCATCAGGGCCTTGACGGCGCCGGAGGCGTCGGTGCCCGGGATGTCGCAGTGCAGCCAGCCCTGGGTGTGAGCGATCATGGACACCGAATTGGCGGTACCACCAATCGGGAAGCCATTGTCGTTCAGGGCCTTGATCAGCGGCTCGACCTTGGAACTATCCGCCACCATGTACTCAATGTTGGAACGGGTGGTGAAGCGCACAAAGCCGTCGGCGTACTGGTCAGCGATGTCAGCCAGCTTGCGGATCGTGTAGTGGTCCATCTGGCGCGCGGTGCCCGCCTTGACGGTCCAGACCTCGGCGCCGTTTTCAGCGCGGTGATACAGCACGCCCGGCTTCGGATGGCTGTGGAAGACCCACTTGCCATAATTTTCCTTCATAACCGGGTGCATATAGGGCATCGGATCCGGGGTGCCGGACTCGATGGTTTCATGAGTGCGTTCTGCCATTTTATTCTCCGTTGTTCGGAATCAGTGTCTGAATGAATTAAACCATCAAGCCGCGGCGGCTGCCTTGCGCTCAAACCACTTCTCGGCTTCCTCATCCCAACCGTCGGTGCGGATATAGGGATTGGCGCGCGGGTGGTTAATCATGCTCGGATCCACATCCAGGCCGATGCCTTCCAGGAAGTTAACCAAACCGATACGCTCGATCATCTCGCCCGTACGCTCGTGCTCCAGCGCATTTTCGGCAAAGAAGTCAATGATGGTGCGAGACAGCTCGTTCAGGCGCTCGAAATCTTCGTCGGATTCCATCTTCATGAACGGAACGACGACGGTACCCATGGAGGCACCAATCTTCAGCACGGACTTGCCGCCAACCAGAATGGTCACGCCCTTGTCCTTGCCCGGCAGGAGCGCGCCCGGCATCACATTGATGCAGTGCATACAACGCACGCAGTTGCTGTTGTCGATTTCCAGGCAATGGTCATCAGACAGCACCACCTTGGTGATCTTCTCGCCCGTTGCAACCGCTGCGGTCTTCTTCAGCTGAATGGCACGGGTCGGGCACATGCTGACAACCATGTTGATGGCGTCTTCCATGCTGTGGTTGGCATACCACTCGCGGGACAGCTTCTCATCGCTGCGGATGTTGTCACGCCAGGTGCCGATGGTGGCCATGTCAGAGCGTTGAATGGAGTTCACGCAATCGTTCGGGCAACCAGAGAACTTGAACTTGAACTTGTAGGGCAGGGACGGACGGTGCATGTCGTCGATGTTGTTGTTGATGACGATACGCAGGGCGCGTGCCTCGTCATAACAGGACATCTCACAACGGGCTGCGCCGACGCAGGACATGGAGGTACGCAGAGCCGGACCGGCACCGCCCAGGTCAAAGCCCATCTCGTTGAACTTGTCGAAGGAGCGCTGCACATCAGCGGTCTTGATGCCTTGCAGCATAATGTCGCCGGACTGGCCATGCAGGGCAATCAAGCCAGAACCACCGGTCTCAACCCAGGCGTCACAGAAATCACGCAGCAGCTTGGAGCTATAGTGCATACCAGCCGGCGGCATGATGCGCAGGGTGTGGAACTCGGCTGCCTCAGGGAACTTCGGGCTGCCATCGGCGTTCTTCAGTTCGGTAAAGCGCGGAATCACGCCACCGCCATAACCAACGACGCCCACGGTGCCGCCCTTCCAGTAACCGAAACGGGTCTTGTAGGACTCTTCCAGTTGACCCATCAGGTCAACCGCCATGTCATTGTCTTTGGCCAGACGCTTGAGGCCAGTCACGAAGGACGGCCACGGACCAGACTCGAGCTGATCGAGATTGGGAGTATCATGCAGTTGTTTTGCCATATGTGTTTCTCCTTGCGAAGTATGCGTTAAGGTGACACCTGCGACCGTTCTTCCACGAGAACAGTCCGCCGTCGACATGCAGGTCACACGAGACGAGTCCGTGAATATTAGGGAAAGTTCATCTGGCCCGCCATCGCTCAATAGAGGGAGGGGTGGTCACCCTTCGGGAGTACATCAACCTACCCGTTCGGGTAGGTATGGCATCCCCCTCGCTGGGGAATTGAATACCCGACTAAATCCATCAGATAATGGCTCATCCCCTCTTATCTCCCCTCTTATCTTCAGCATCATGGACCAAACCACCGTCTTGGATACTTTCCGAAACCCCTTCGGCAACCAGGAAATCGAGTTGCAACAGGTTGAGCACCCGGACGGTGGCATGCCCATGTTACGCATCCGCATCCGGGAACGGGGGGCCCGTTTTACCATATTCGACATGGATCCGCTCACAGCCCGTGACTGGGCGCGCAAGATGCTGGCCTGGGCCGAACCGATGGCGGCGGCACACGGCGCCCCCGCAAGCACAGAGGATGCCCGCTGATGCGCATGTATAACCCGGAGTGGGAGGCCATTCGTCACTCGGAACTGATCAGCCCTTGCACGGACCTGCAATTTGATCTTGAGGGTTCCAGCATCCCGGCAGACCATGGCCAATCCCTGTACGATGCCCTGATCGCCTGCCTGCCCGAACTCGGCAACCTCGCCGAGCTGGCCGTCCATCCCGTTGCGGGGGCCCCGAGCGGCCGGGACGATACCTTGGTCCTGAACCGCCGTACCAAACTCTTTCTGCGTATCCCGTCTGCGCAGGTCGAACTCGCCCTGCAACTCTGTGGCTGTCAGCTTGAGACCCCCGCCGGCCGCCTGAAAATCGGTTCGGCCAAGTGTCGGCCCTTGCTCCCGTTTCCCGAATTGCATTCGCCCCTCATCGTGCTCGGCACCCATGATGAAATCGAATTCATGGAGGCCGCCCGCCAACACCTGGCCCTGCTGGACATTCAGGGCGTTGGGCTAATCTGTAACAAGCGGCGTACAATAATGACCCCAGCCGGGGAGTATTCCGGCTTTGGCTTGATGGTTCATGGTCTCTCGCCCGCGCAATCCCTCCGCCTTCAGGAACGAGGACTCGGTGCTCTGCGAGAACGCGGTTGCGGTGTGTTCGTCCCCCACAAGTCCATCAAGGAAGTCGCTTTGGATTGAGATTTTAGAGATTCGTTAAATCGCCGCCGCCCGCGGCCTTTCATTTTTTGTTCTACTTTTTTATAGGAGAAGTCCCATGGCAAATGCAGCCCCTTATGTCGTTAACGGCGAAGAACTGGAAACCGATGATGAGCGTTTTCTGCTTGAAGCCAACTTTAGCGACGATGTTGTTCCGGTCATCGCTGAGGCTGAGGGCATCACGCTCAGCGACCTGCACTGGCAAGTGATCCGTTTCATGCGCGAGCGCTATCAGGAAGACGGCCACACCCCCAACTTCCGCAACATGCTGGCCCTGCTGAACGAAGAAGACGACAGCCAGGACTGGAAGAAGGTTCTCTACGAACTGTTCCCCAACCAGCCGAACCGCCAGGCCTCCAAGGTCGCTGGCCTGCCCAAGCCCTACGGCAAGGGCGGCTACTAATCAGGGCTTAGGTTTCAGGGGAAGGCCACCAGGCCTCCCCTGCGGCATAACTCCTGAACACGAAGTCCGATGTACTCCAACGCCCTCGTTTCCACGGCTGAACTGGCTGCCCATCTGGATGATCCACACTGGGTCATCATCGACTGCCGCTTCAGCCTGGCCGACACCGATCACGGTCGCCGTGCCTACGCCGAAGGCCACATCCCCGGCGCCCATTACCTGCATCTGGACGCAGACCTGTCCAGCCCGATCACCCCGCAAACGGGACGCCATCCCTTGCCCGACCCGCAGACGCTCAGCGCCAAGCTGCAAGGCTTGGGCATCGGCATCAATCGCCAGGTCGTCGTGTATGACGACAGCTATGGCTCCATGGCCGTGCGTCTGTGGTGGATGTTGCGCTGGTTGGGCCACCCCGCCGTCGCCCTGCTGGATGGCAACTTCCAGACCTGGACGCGCGAAAAACGCCCGCTCAGCAAAGACACCCCGAGCGTCGCGCAGAAAGGCAGTTGCCCCTGCCTGCCAGAGCGTAGCGCCTGGCTCTCGACCGCCGAGATGGAGCAAATCGTCAACGACGGCTCGCACCTCCTGATTGATGCCCGCAACGAGATGCGCTTTACGGGCGAGGTCGATCCCATCGACCCGGTGGCCGGCCACATTCCCGGTGCCATCAACTGGGTCTTTGAAGAAAACCTCGACATTGACGGCACCTACCTGCCGCCCGAGGCTCTGCGTGAAAATTATCAAGCCCTGCTCAAGGGGCGTTCACCGGCCGAAGTCATCCATGTTTGCGGCTCTGGCGTCACCGCCTGCCACAACCTGCTGGCCATGGAGATCGCCGGATTGCCCGGTTCGCGCCTGTATCCCGGTTCGTGGAGCGAATGGATTCGCGATCCCAAACACCCCATTGCCACTGGAGAAGCCTAAGCATGGCCAAGCCCATTCGCGTCAAAACCCAATGGTTCAAAGAAAGTGAAGAAGCGCGCACGCCGGATGAGACCGCCAGCGTCATCGCCATGAATATCTGGCGCGCAGCGGACGGTACGGTGGATAACCTGTCGCAGGCCGACTATGACATCCTCACGCCGCAGCGCGGTTTTCGCATTATTGCCGAGATCTGCTGTTATCTGACCCATTACACCGATCGCCTGCTCTACGCGCGCGTCGACGAAGCCAGCCGGCAAGCCCTGGTCAGTGCCGTGGGCCTGCGCCTGGCCGAGACCATGGAAGACAACATCATCGTTTTCAATGGCGGCATGAAAGACCCGGACTACGACCACAAGGACGGTTTCATCGACCTGATGAACCGCCGCAATGCCGATTACGCCACCTTTGACTTTCCCGCCGACAAGGCCAGCTATCAGGCCCTGCGCTACCTCAGCCTGATGATCCGCGAGATCATGGAACAGGGCGACCAGACCTGGATTCAAGATCAGTTGATGGACATTGAGGTGCCGCAAATCATGGCTACCTGCAAAAAGACCGTGGACGGCTTCTTCCCGCTCAGCGCATGATCCCCCTGAATTCGCCCTTTCACCCTGACAACGAGCGCGGCTACCAGGCTTGGCGCGCGCAAAAGCTGGCGGACTACCCCCAACAAGGCAACGACCTGATCGTCGAGGTCAAAGACCCGGCCCACCTGACCGACAGCGAATATGCTGCACTTTGGCAGCGCATTGCCAAGGCACAAATGGCCATCTACGCCACCTCGATGGGTGAATCCGAAGATAAGGAACCCATTCGCAAACTGGCCGCCCAATTTGGCCTGACTCACCTCGATGCCAACTGGCTTGCCGACGAAGACGGCGTCACCAGCCTGACGCCGCATGACGAAGACGGTCAACAACGCGGGGAGTTCATTCCCTATACGCACCGCCCCATTCGCTGGCACACCGACGGCTATTACAACCCGCGCGAACGCCGCATCTGGGCCATGACCCTGCATTGCGTGCGCGCCGCCGATGAAGGCGGCATCAACGACCTGTACGACCACGAACTCGCCTATATCGCCCTGCGCGATGCCAATCCCGCCCACATCCGCGCCCTGATGATGGATGACGCCATGACCATCCCGGCGCGTACGGACGAGAACGGCGTAGCACGCGCTGCCGAACCGGGTCCCGCCTTCGCAGTCGAAGACCATCAACTGCACCTGCGCTACACCGCCCGTACCCGAAGCATCGCCTGGAAAAACGACGCCGCCACCCAGGCCGCTGTTGCCGCCATCGAGGCCCTGCTCGCCAGCCAGCCCATGGGCTGTTACACCCTGCGACTCGAGCCGGGACTGGGCCTCATCTGCAATAACACCCTGCACACCCGCTCGGGTTTCACCGACCGCCCCGAACACCGCCGCCTGCTCTATCGGGCGCGCTATCACGACCATCTGCGCAACCTGCGCACATGACGATCGCACTCCTCCCTGATCTGCTCATCTCGCAAATCGCGGCTGGAGAGGTCATTGAACGCCCCGCCGCTGCCCTCAAGGAACTGACCGAAAACTGCATTGATGCGGGCGCACAGCGCATCCGGGTCGAAATCGAGGACGGCGGGGTACAAATGATCCGGATCACGGACGATGGATCAGGCATACCGGCCGCCGAACTTCCCCTCGCCCTGGCCCGCCATGCCACCAGCAAGATCAGCAACCTGAACGACCTGGAATCGGTCGCCAGCTTAGGGTTCCGGGGCGAGGCCCTGGCAAGCATCGCCGCCGTCTCCCGCCTGACCCTGACCACCCGCGTGCCCGAGGCCCCACACGCCTGGCAGATTCGCGCCCAAGACGGGGAGATCACCACGGCAGAGCCCGCCAGCCTGCAGAGCGGGACCGTGATTGAGATGCGCGATCTTTTTTTCAATACGCCGGCGCGACGCAAGTTCCTGAAAAGCACGCCCACAGAGCAATCTCACTGCGAAGAGGCCCTGCGTCGCTGTGCCCTGTCGCACCCCGAGATTGGTTTTGAATTCCGCCTGGGTTCCCGCATCCTCTGGCGCTACGACGCCGAGGATCCGGAGGCCCGCATCCACCATCTGATGGGTGCCGAGTTCAGCGCCGCCGCGCGTCGGGTTGAGCACAGCGCAGAACATCTGCGCCTCTCCGGCCTCGTGGCACTCCCGGCCTACAGTCGCGTCGGCCGTGACGCCCAGTATCTGTTTGTCAACGGCCGCTATGTACGCGATCGACTCCTCACGCACGCCGTGCGCGAGGCCTATCGCGACATCCTGCATCACCAGCGCCACCCGGCCTTCGTCCTCTTTCTCGAACTTCCACCCGAGGCCGTGGATGTCAATGTGCACCCCGCCAAGACCGAGGTGCGCTTCCGCCAATCACAGGCCATCCACAGCTTTGTGTTTCATACCTTGGAACGCATCCTGGCAGGCCAGACTCCGGTGGCGCCTTCACTGGCATCTGCCAACTTTCCGTCCGGCCCTTCCTATACCCCGGGTCTTACAGGCAAGGCGTGGGCCCCTCCCCCGACCACAGGACAAGGGGGCTTTGCCTTTCGGGAAAAGGCGACTTCCTCCTATTGGCCAGCCACGGCGCCGACCATGGAGAGAACCACGGGAAGGACAACAGAGAGTGCAACCGAAACAACCGCCGGGGCCGAATCCGGCCCGCCACTCGGCTATGCCTTGGCCCAACTCGCCGGTCGCTACATCCTCGCCGAGAACACGCACGGGCTGGTCATCGTCGACATGCATGCGGCCCATGAACGCATCCTCTATGAACGGCTCAAGCAATCCTGGACAAGCCCCGTCACTCAGCCTCTTTTGATTCCCGTGGTCTTTTCGGCCACCCCCACGGAGATGGGCGCGGCGGCGGAGTATCAAGAAGAGTTGCAAAAGATGTCCGTCGATTTAGCCGCCGTCTCTCCGAC
>VGVU01000019.1 GCA_016873905.1 Betaproteobacteria bacterium
TGAGGGCTGAGGTGACGCATCCTCGCGGTTCGCGCTCGCTGTCCAGCCATCTGAAAAGCCACGCCGGCATTAGCGGCGCCAGGGCTGGGTTGCTGCGCGAGGTGCTCGGTGCGACGGCCTATGCCGACCCCCTTCAGCTTGCGGCCGCCATCAAGGCGCTGCCGGTAAAACTGGTCGCGCCACGGCCCCTGGACGAGGCCATCAGCACGGCTGGTGGTGTTCGGTTTGAGGACCTCGATGCACACCTGATGCTGCGTGAGATGCCCGGTGTATTCTGCACCGGGGAAATGCTCGATTGGGAGGCCCCCACCGGGGGCTATCTGCTCACGGCGTGTTTTGCCAGCGGGCGCGCAGCGGGGCTGGGCGCGCGGGCATGGTGTGGGTGCTAAACAGTCACAATCATCAACAAGGAGTTTGCGCATGCGCACGGTATTGATGCCCCTCGCCGAGGGCTTTGAAGAATTGGAGGCCGTCACGGTCATCGACTTGCTCCGCCGTGCGGGGGTTGAAGTGGTGACGGCGGGTCTGCAACCGGGACGGCAGGCCCTGCCGGTTACCGCTAGCCGCGGGGTGGTGATGGTTCCCGATACGGCGCTGGATGCCGTGCTGGGGGACGACTTCGACATGATCGTGCTGCCGGGTGGGCTGCCGGGCGCGCATCATCTGCGCGATGATGAACGGGTGCAGGCGATCCTGAAACGGCACGCCGCCGCGGGGGCATACACCGCGGCTATCTGCGCGGCGCCGGTGGCCTTGGCGCAGGCCGGGCTGTTGGCGGGCAAGCGGGCGACGAGTTATCCGGGCTGTATCGAAAAACTGGCCATTGCCGATTTTAGGCACTCGACCGAGGCGGTGGTGGTGGATGGCAAGATCGTCACTTCGCGCGGCCCCGGCACGGCGATGGATTTTGCCCTGACCTTGATTGAACTTTTGTGCGGCCGGGCGCAGCGCGACCAGGTCGAGACGGGGCTGGTGCGCGCATGAAGTTGGAAAAATCACTGGCAGCGTGGGGGAGTGAGACCTTCGCGGCTACGCTCAAGGCCGAACTGGAGGCCTTCTCACCTGATCGGTTAGGCCTGCAAAAGGCGGCCAACTGGCCCCTGCAGCTCGACGCGCCGGTGACGGTGAGCGTGATGGATGTTCAAGGGAATGCTGCGCAGTTGTACGCGCAGGTCGGCGTGTTTTTTACCGAGACGATTGCGGGCTGCAACTGCGCCGATGCGCCGATGGAACGGCCTGCGTATGCCGAGTTGGGTGTTGCGATTGATGGCAAGACGGCGGAGATGACGCTGACCCTGCTGGGATGACGCTGCCCGGGTCACCCGGGACGGATTGGCTAGTCAGTGCTCCTCGCTGCAGATTTGCGCCGCCTCCCCCCACCCCCGGGCGAGCCTTGTACACCCACGGGTTACGGCGCGGCCGATTTAAGGGCGTCATACAGGTCTCGATAGCATTGCCAGCGGCGTTTGGCGATGCGGCCCTCCGCTACGGCGGCCATGACGGCGCAACCGGGTTCTTGCAGGTGGCGGCAGTTGTAAAACCGGCAGCCACCGATCAGCGGGCTGAAGTCTGGAAAATAGTCGCTGAGCCGATCGGGGTTGAGATGGGCGAGGCCGAAGGATTGCATGCCGGGTGAGTCGATGAGGCGTCCACCGTCGGGCAGGGCGTGACTGTTGGCATGCGTGGTGGTGTGGCGGCCGGCATCCAGCGCGGTGGAGATGTCACCGGTCTTGGCACCGGCATCGGGGACGAGGGCGTTGAGAAGGGTACTTTTGCCCACACCAGAGGTGCCGACCAGGATTGAGGTCTTGCCGTGTAGCACGGCGCGTAATGCGGTCAGATCGCCTTGTGCGGATAGCGTCAGCAACGGATATCCCATGGTGCGGTAATGCGCCTGGCTGGCGGCGTAGGCGGCGGTTTCGGCAAGGTCGGCCTTGTTGATGACCAGAATGGCGGGGATGCCGGCGGCCGCGGCGGCAATCAGGCAGCGGTCGATCAGTTCCGGGCGCGGTGCGGGGGTGGCCGCAGTGACGATGACGGCCTGATCGACATTGGCGGCGAGCAGCTTGCTACGCATCTCGTCGGAGCGGTACAACAGATTGCGGCGTGGTGCGATGTGTTCGATGACGCCTTCGCCTGGGCCGAGGGCGCTGAATTCAACGGTGTCATTGCAGGCAACTCCGGCCTTTTTTCCGCGAATGACGCAGGCGTATTTTTCTCCGGAGTCCGTCTCGACGCCAAAGCGTTTGCCGTGGGCCGAGACGATCAGGCCCTGCATTACAGGTTGAACAAGGCGTCGATTTTGGCGGCGCAGATAAAGTCAGATTCGGACAGGCCGTCGATGGCGTGGGTGATGTATTCCACTTGGCAGGTGTTCCAGCCTACTGTCAGGTCGGGGTGATGGCCTTGCTGGTGCGACACCCAGGCTACGGCGTTGACGAAGGTCATGGTGATGTAATGGTCGTCAAAACTGAAGTTGCGGCGCAGGCGTCCCGCAACCACCGTCCAATGCGTGTCGAGCTTGGTTAACAGGGCCTCAATTTCGAGGGAGGTCAACGGCGGGATACCGCCTTCACAGGGTTTGCATTTGCCCTTGGCGAGATCGCAAAACACTTCGCTCATGATGGCCTCACTTGAATTTGTAAAACTGTCCGTTGAGATAAGCGCCCAGGTTCGCCTCGTCTTCGGGGAAGAGGTCAAGGGCCAGCATGTTGTTGCAGGCGGCGATTTGTTGGCTGAGGTGGTTGGCGGATTTTACCTTGCGATTGGCGCGGGTGTAGAGGGCGTTGCCACCGGCCTTGGCGGTATGACAGGCGGCGCATTTCTGGGCGTGGGTCGCCTTGCCCTGGGTGGCGTTACCAGAGGCAAAGGGCGTGGCCCAGACAGGGGCGGTGGCAAGCAGCAGGGTGGCCATGAGCGTGGTCCGCATGATAAGTCTCCTCAAGGGGTGAGTCGTTGTAATTGGCTGATGCGTTCCGTCGGCTTGGGGTGGGAATCGTAAAACAGGGCGTAGAGAGGATCCGGTGTGAGCGTGGAGGCATTCTCACGATACAGCTTAAGCAAGGCGGCAATCAAGTGATCGGCGCTGCTGTGTTGGGCGGCATAGCGGTCGGCCTCAAATTCATGGCGCCGCGAACCGGCTGAGAGCAGCGGAGAGAACGGGAACAACAGGACCGGCAGGATGAGAACAAAGAGGGCGAGGGCGGTGGCGTCTGTGGCTGTGGTAACGCCAAAGCCGGCGTAGAAGGCGGGCATCTGTTTGAGTTGGGCAAGCAGATAAAGCAGCCCCAGGCTGAGGGCGAACATCATGGCCAGGCGTTTTTTGATGTGTTGATGGTGGGCGTGGCCGATCTCATGAGCGAGAACCGCCTCGGTCTCGGCGGGATTGATCTGGTTCAGCAGGGTGTCATAGAACACGACGCGGCGCGATTTGCCAAAGCCGGTGAAGTACGCATTGCCATGGCTGCTGCGGCGCGAGCCATCCATGACAAAGACATTGGCGGCCTGAAAGCCGCAACGGGTCAGCAGGCCTTCGATGCGGGAGCGCAGCTCGCCTTCGGGGAGGGGCGTGAAACGGTTGAAGAGCGGCGCGATCAGGGTTGGGTATAGGGACAGCAGGGTGAGGTTGAAACCGGCCCAGACCAGCCAGGCCCACAGCCACCAGCGTTCGCCCGCCATGCCCATCAGCCAGAGAATCAGCAGGATGAGGGGCAGACCGATGGCCAGCCCTACCAGCGTCTGACGTACGACATCGAGGAGGTAACCGCGCAGGGTCTGGCGGTTAAAGCCGAAACGGGCATCAATGACGAACTGGCGCCACAGTTCAAAGGGCAGATCAACGACGGCCGAGGCGACAGCCAGGCTGACGAGAAGCAGGGCCCCATGCCAGAGTTCACCGAGCGACAGGGCTTGCATCCAGAAATGCTGGAGGGGGTCGGTCAGTGAATGGATGAATTGCAATCCGCCCCCCAGGGTCAGGGCGAGCAGGAGGGCCGCCTCGACCGGGAGTTGCAGGCGAGCCAGTCGGGTCTTGGCCAGCGTGTAGTCGGCTGCTTTCTGGTGGGCCTCCGGCGTGATGGTGTCGGCAAAGGCTATCGGTGGGGCCTCGCGGTGGCGCGTGACATGGTGAATCTGGCGCGTGGCCAGCCAGAAACGCAGGGTCAGGCCAATGCCGAAAAGGACCAGAAAGATGGCGGTGAAGGGGGTGTTGAGGAAGGGGGTCGATGGGTCCGTCAGGCTTTGCATGGGGCGTTTCCGGATGCGTTTCCGATGGGATATGTGGGCCCGCCGATGGCGGGGGGCTGCCGATTATGCCACAATCGGGGGCCCCTTTATGACTGTGCTCGTGATGCCAAAAGACAATACCCATCTGGTCTGGATCGATATGGAAATGACCGGTCTCAAGCCGGATTCGGACCGTATTATTGAGATTGCCCTGGTGGTGACCGACAAGGATCTGAACCTCGTGGAAGAGGGGCCGGTGCTGGCTGTTCATCAGTCGGATGAGGTCTTGGCCGGGATGGACAAATGGAACCAGAGCACGCACGGCAAGTCGGGGCTGATTGAGCGCGTCAAGGCCTCGGTTCTGGATGAGGCGACGGCGGAAAAGGCGATGCTGAAGTTCATGAAGAAACATGTGCCGGCGCGTAGTTCGCCCATGTGTGGTAACTCGATTTGCCAGGATCGACGCTTTCTGGCCCGTTATATGCCCACGCTGGAGGCGTGGTTCCATTATCGAAACCTGGATGTCTCCACCCTGAAGGAATTGGCCAGGCGCTGGAAGCCAACGGTGTTGACGGGTTTTGAGAAGGAAAACAAACACACCGCGTTGGCCGACATCTATGAGTCGATCGACGAACTCAAACACTATCGCGAGTCGTTTATTCGACTGGCGGACTGATTTTTTATTTGCAAGGAATCCCCATGAATAAAGGTACTGCCTTTGAGTGTCAGGTCACTCCGCGAGTTCCCCCGCGCCTGCAACGCCTGCAGGAGCTCGCCGACAACCTGTGGTATGGCTGGGAACGACCGGCGCGCAGCCTGTTTTCGCGCCTGCAACCCAAGTTGTGGGAGGCTGTAGGCCACAATCCCAAGGCCTTTCTGAAGCGGATCGACGAGAGCCGGCTGGAAGAGGCGGCGAAGGATTATGTCTTTCTCGATAATTACAACCGGGTGTTGTCCTCGTTCGATACCTACATGAGCGAGTCGCTGGAGCGCAACGAGCACCTGAACTTCAAAGAGGGCGATCTGATCGCCTATTTCTGTGCCGAGTTCGGTTTTCATGAGAGCTTCCCGATTTATTCCGGTGGCCTGGGCATCCTGGCGGGTGACCATTGCAAGACGGCATCCGACCTGCGTCTGCCCTTTGTCGCGGTGGGGCTGTTGTATCGCCAAGGTTATTTTTCACAGCGCATCGACGGTGACGGCGGCCAGGTTGCGACCTACAACGACTCGAATTTTGATGATCTGCCGGTGAGCCCGGCGCTCAATCCCGAGGGTAACGAGGTGCATGTGCGGATCGAGTTTCCCGGTCGCCTGGTCGAGGCCAAGGTCTGGAAGGCCCAGATTGGACATATCACGCTGTACCTGCTCGACACCAATCTGCCGGTGAATGCCGAGGCGGATCGGCATATCACCCACCAGTTGTATGGCGGTGACAAACACACCCGCATTCAGCAAGAGATTGTGCTGGGTATTGGCGGGATGCGCGCCTTGAGTGATCTCGGGATCAAGCCCTCCGTCTTCCATATCAACGAAGGGCATGCGGCCTTTCTGGTGCTGGAGCGTATGCGTCAATTGGTCAAGCAGGGTCTTCCTTATGAGGCGGCCCTCGAGGCGGTTGCGGTTAATACGGTCTTTACCACGCACACCCCGGTACCGGCCGGGCATGACCATTTCCCTGAGGCAATGATCTGGGATTATTTCTCGCATTGCTGCACGGACTTGGGGGTGGCACGCGAGACCTTTATGCACATGGGCGGCAGTGATCATGATTTCAACATGACGCGACTGGCCCTGAATGGTTCGCGCCATCACAACGGGGTGTCGCGTATCCACGGCGGGGTTTCGTCGCAGATCCTGTCCGACATGTGGCCGCAAATTGCCCCGGAAGAATCGCCGATGGATTACATCACCAACGGGGTTCATGTGCCGACCTTCCTCGCCCAGGACTGGCAGGACCTGTTTGACAGTCGCCTGGGCTACGAGTGGCGTCGGCGGGTGACCGATGTCGATTATTGGCAGCATCTGGAGGCCTTGCCGGATCATCAGTTCTGGACCGTGCATCAGACACAGAAGGCCTTGCTGCTGGACTATGTGAACCAAGTGCTTACGCAGCAACATCTGCGCAATCATGGTTCCCAGGCTCACCTGGACCGCATCCTGAAGCTGGCCGACCCCCTGAATCCCAATGTGCTGGTGATTGGCTTTGCCCGCCGTTTTGCGACTTACAAGCGCGCGACGCTGTTGTTTGAAAACATTGATTGGCTGCGCGCCCTGCTCAACGATGCTGAACGGCCAGTACTTTTCCTGTTTGCGGGCAAGGCCCATCCGGCGGACCGCCCAGGCCAGGAATTGATCCAGCGGATCCATCAGCTATCCTGCCAGCCGGAGTTTGAAGGCAAGATCCTGATGTTGGAGGGCTATGACCTCAGCCTCTCGCGGCGCCTGGTGGCCGGGTGCGATGTCTGGCTCAATAACCCCATTTACCCGCTGGAGGCCTCGGGCACCTCGGGCATGAAGGCGGCAATGAATGGGGTGCTCAATCTGTCCGTGACCGATGGCTGGTGGGAGGAAGGATTTGACGGGACCAATGGCTGGGCGATCAAGCCGGCGCCGGAATGGTATGACGACGCCCGGCGCGACCGCGAAGACAGCCGCACCCTGTATGAGCTCCTGCAAGACAAGGTGATTCCCCTCTATTATCAGAAAAATGATCTCGGTTATTCACCGGGCTGGGTGCGGATGGCGAAGCGTTCCATCGCCACCTTGTTGCCGACCTTCAGTTCCTCGCGCATGGTGACCGAGTATGTGCACAAGTTTTATGTTCCTGCCTCTGAGGTGGGACGCAGGTTGCACGAGAACGATTATGCGGGGGCTCGTGAGCTGGCTCACTGGAAGCAGCGGGTGCGTACCGGTTGGGGCGGCGTCTCAGTTCGTCTCCTGACGGAGATGCCGGGGCAAATGGTCTTTGGCGATGAGGTGACCGTGCGCGTGGCCGTGAATCTGGATGGCTTGAGTCCGGAAGATATGCGCGTCGATCTGCTCCAGAGCCGCGGTTTTGGCGAGCACGAGGTCCATCACGAGATCTCGCTGACCTATGTGGGTAGCGAAGGCCATGAGGCGATCTTTGCCGTTGTGCACAAGCCGGACTGGTGCGGTCGGATGAAATTCCGCGTGCGGGCCTATCCGTATCACCCGCTGCTGACCCATCGTTTTGAGACGGGCCTGTTGCTCTGGCTGTAGGAGTGAGCGCTTAGGGGTGAGTATTTAGGCGCGATTGTTCAGATGCGTGTGGGGCTCACACCGGGCGGGGATACAGGCCCCCGTCAGGAATGGGCCCGCGCGGCGAGTTGCGCATAAAGCGCCGCATATTCGCGGGCACTTTTTTCCCACCCCGAATCTTTGCGCATCGCTGTCTGTTGCAGGCGCCGCCAGAGCGGCCGATCGTGATAGGCGGCGAGGGCGCGTTCCACGGTTAGCCAGAGGGCATGCGCGGTGTCGCCCATGAAGCTGAAGCCGTCCACGCCATCCGTGACGCTGTCGGCCAGTCCGCCGGTCTCCCGAACGATCGGTAGCGTGCCATAGCGCTGGCTGTACATCTGGTTGAGGCCGCAGGGCTCAAAACGCGACGGCATCAGGAACAGGTCGGCGCCGGCCTCGATGCGGTGCGAGAGGCCTTCGTCATAGCCGATGAAGGCGGACACTTGTTGCGGATGCTGGTGGGCGAGTTGTTTGAACCCTGACTCGAGTATGGGCTCTCCCGTACCCAGAATGGCAATCTGGCCTCCTCGGGTGAGGATGCCTTGGGCAATCTGCAGGATCCAGTCCAGGCCTTTTTGATGGGTGAGGCGCGATACGACGCCAAACAAGGGGGCCTCGGCAGAGGGGGTCAAGCCCAGTTCGGTTTGCAAGGCTGCCTTGCAACGGCGTTTGCCGGCCATCGCACGGTAGGTGAAGTTGTGGGTCAGGTGGAGATCGCTGCTCGGATTCCAGTCGGCCGTATCGATTCCGTTCAGGATGCCCGTGAGTTGATGGCGGCGCTGTTGCAGCAAGCCCTGCATGCCCATCCCCAAGGGTTCGGCCTGGATTTCCAGGGCGTAGCGGGGACTGACGGTCGTGATCCAGTCGCTGTAATACAGTCCCGCCTTGAGAAATGAGAGGTTGCCATAGTATTCGAGCCCGTCAATGGCAAAGCTTTCGCTCGGCAGACCCAGGGTGGTCAGCAAGGAGGGGCTATACACCCCCTGGAAGGCGAGATTGTGTATGGTGGTCAGGCTGGGGACGGGGCGGCCGGCGAAATGCAGATAGGCGGGGGCCAGACCCGTCTGCCAGTCATGGCAATGCAGACAGTCGGGTTGCCAGTTAATGGGGTTTTGCGGTCCGCAGAGCTGGGCGGCGACTTGGGAGAGCAGGGCAAAACGCTCGGCATTGTCGGCGTGATCCTGGCCACGGGTGTCCTGGTAGGGACCGCCCGGGCGCTGAAAGGCACGGGGGGCATCAAGGACATAGAGGGGGACGCGGGTGCCCGGCATGAATCCCGTGAGCAAACGGGCCGGGCCGAGGAGTGTGACAGGTAGGTCCGAAATCGGGGTCAGATCTTCGCACTGAGCCAGAACAGCAGGATAGCCGGGAACCAGAAGGCGGCAATCGAGTCCGAGGTCACGCAGGGCCGCGGGCAGGGATGAGGAGACATCCGCCAGGCCGCCTGTTTTGATCAGGGGCCGGACCTCGGAGGTGGCGAATAGAATCTTGAGTGGGCGCAACATCGTGGAAACCTCCCGAAATACGGGGCCCATTATAGGCGTCCTGAGACGGAAGGCTGGCTTACTTTAATGTGAAAAACACCTCTGGGCTGGCCTGAACCGGTTCACAAAACACGCGGCCCATGATCAGGGATGGCGGCTATCGCCATGCCGGTGGGCGACGGTTAACGGCGCGCGGTTAATGGCGCGTGGTTCACGGCTGTTAGCGGGTTGCGGGACTCTCGCTGGGCGTGACGGGGCGCGGGCGCTTTTCAACGCGCAAGGTCAGTTGGAGTCGATTCTGCTGGCGCAGAACTTGAATCGTGGCCGGACGACCGGGTTTCAGGATGGAGATCTGGGTCATGAGGTGTTCGGCGTTTTCAATGTTCTGCTGATTGACGCTGAGGACCAGATCGCCCGGCTGGATGCCGGCCCGTTCAGCGGGGCCGCCGCGCAGGACGCCCGTGATGAGGGGTCCGTTGGCCTCTTTGAGGCCCAGATTCTCGGCGCCTTCCGGGGTGAGATCGCCGATCTCCACCCCGATCCAGCCTCGCGTCACTTCGCCCTGGGTGATGATCGCCTCCATCACCTGCCGCGCCATGGAGATGGGTACTGCGAAACCGATCCCCTGGTTTCCGCCGCTACGTGAAAAGATGGCCGAGTTGATGCCGACCAGACGGCCTGCGGTGTCCACGAGGGCGCCTCCCGAGTTGCCGGGGTTGATGGCGGCATCGGTCTGAATGAAGTTTTCATAGGTGGTGAGACCGAGGTGTTTGCGCTGCAGGGCCGAAACAATGCCGAAGGTGACCGTCTGGCCGATGTTGAAAGGATTGCCGATGGCCAGCACGATGTCGCCAACCCGGAGGCTGTTTTCCGGAGCAAATTCGAGGGCGGGCAGGCCATTGGCGTTGATGCGCAGGACCGCAAGGTCGGTGTCCGGGTCACTGCCAACCAGGCGGGCGCTGAAGTTGCGGCCATCCGGCAGGGTGACGCGGACGGCGTCGGCGGCCTCAATGACATGGAAGTTGGTGAGGATATAACCATTGGGGCTCAGGATGACGCCGGAGCCAAGGCCGCTCACTCCGGAGGTCTTGCTCCGGGGATGCGAGGTGTGCAGGCTGACAATCGCCGGCATGGCCCTCTCGGCCGCCTGGGCATAACCGGTGTGGGGCAGGGCCGGCGGTGACGAGAGGGGTAAGCGGGGTGTGGTTGGGGTTGCGGGGGGCAGGAGCCCGAACCAGAGGCGATCAACCGCCAACGCGGCCGCCAGGACGAGCACCACGACAGCACAGATCTGCGCAAAGGTGAGCCAAGCAGAGCGGTAGGTGGGCGGCAGCATGATGCGGAGATTATAGCCACGCGGGCGGGTCAATTGGCAGGATTCAATTGGCAGGCTTCTTCAAGTGCCCCGTTTTTTGCAGTAGAATGGCGCGTTTTTCGGGTTGCAGGTCCGATGTTGACCCGAGCCGTCGATCAGGCGGCAGCAGAAAGTAAATATTTTTATACTATTTAATTGCATAGACTGCATTGGGGTGAGTATGAGCGAGATGGCTGTAGATCGGTCCAAACGCCGCTTTTTAGTGGCCATGAGTAGCGCGGTGGGTGGTATTGCCGCGGTGGGTGCGGCGATTCCTTTTGTGGCCAGCATGACGCCTTCGGCACGAGCCTTGGCGGCTGGTGCGCCGGTTGAGGTGGATCTGTCTCAGATTGAGCCGGGCATGATGCTGACGGTCGAATGGCGCGGCAAACCGGTCTGGGTCGTCAACCGTACCCCGGAAATGCTGGCTGGGCTGGCCAAACACGATGACCGTTTGGTGGATGCGGCGAGTGAACAAAATCAGCAACCGGACTATGCCAAAAACCCCAATCGTTCGATCAAGCAACAGTATCTGGTCGCCGTGGGTATTTGTACCCATCTCGGTTGCTCCCCAACCTTCCGCAAGGAGATCGGCCCGGCTGATCTGGGCGCGGACTGGCCGGGCGGTTTCTTCTGCCCCTGTCACGGTTCCCGTTTTGACCTTGCGGCTCGGGTCTTCAGCGGTTCGCCGGCCCCCACCAATCTGGTCATTCCGCCGCATCACTATGTCTCCGATGTGAGACTCCTGATCGGTGAAGATGCCAAGGCCTGACGCAAGGCCACGGTCACAACGATAACAACACAACTGCAATTATTAGGAGAGCATCAGGATGCAAAACCTGCTCAACTGGATCGACGCGCGGTTTCCGCTGACGGCGAGCTACAAGGCGCACTTGTCCGAGTACTTCGCGCCCAAAAACTTTAACTTCTGGTACTACTTCGGTTCCCTGGCCCTTATGGTGCTGGTGCTGCAGATCGTGACCGGCATCTTCCTGACCATGCATTACAAGCCGGATGCGGCGTATGCCTTTGCCTCTGTCGAGTACATCATGCGCGATGTGCCGCTCGGTTGGCTGATCCGCTACATGCATTCCACCGGTGCCTCCATGTTCTTCGTCGTGGTTTACCTGCACATGATGCGGGGCCTGCTCTACGGCTCGTATCGCAAGCCGCGTGAGCTGATCTGGATCTTCGGCATGCTGATCTTCCTGATGCTGATGGCTGAGGCCTTCATGGGCTACCTGCTGCCGTGGGGCCAGATGTCCTACTGGGGCGCTCAGGTCATCATCAATCTGTTCTCGGCCGTGCCGTTCATCGGTGAAGATCTCTCCACCCTGATTCGGGGTGATTTCGTGGTGGGCGATGCGACGCTGAACCGTTTCTTTGCCTTCCATGTGATTGCCTTGCCGCTGGTGCTGGTTGGTCTGGTGGCGGCTCACCTGATCGCCCTGCACGAGGTGGGTTCCAATAACCCGGACGGCGTTGAGATCAAAAAGAACAAGGATCCCGTGACGCACCAGCCGCTCGATGGCATCCCCTTCCACCCGTATTACACGGTGAAGGACATTCTCGGCGTGGTGGTCTTCCTGATCGTCTTTGCCTCGATCATGTTCTTTGCGCCGGAGATGGGGGGGTATTTCCTGGAGGCCAATAACTTTATCCCGGCCGATCCGATGAAGACCCCGGAGCACATCGCCCCGGTGTGGTACTTCACGCCTTACTATGCCATTCTGCGCGCGGTACCGCCGATCTTCGGCTCCCAGTTCCCGGGCGTTGTGGCGATGGGTGTGGCGGTGGTGATCTTCTTCCTCCTGCCCTGGCTGGACAAATCACCGGTCAAGTCGATCCGTTATCGCGGCTCGAAGTACAAGATCGCTCTGGCCCTCTTCGTGGTGTCCTTCATCGGTCTCGGCATCCTCGGCATCCTGCCGGCAACGGAGCTGTACACCTGGATCGCCCGCGTCCTGTCGTTGATCTACTTCGCCTTTTTCCTGTTGATGCCGTGGTATACGAAGAACGATTCGTACCAGGCTGAACCGGATCGTGTAAATTTCTGATGACGAGGATAACGACATGAACTTTATGACCCTCGCCCCCGCGCTGTTCCGCAAGATCCTTGCGGTTGCCTTGCTGGCCGCACCCCTGTGTGTTCCGATGCCGACCCTGGCCTCGACGGCTGTTCACCTGGACCGTGCCCCGGTCAATGTGGATGATCACGAGTCTTTGCAGCGCGGTGCGCGCACCTTCACCAACTACTGTCTGTCTTGTCACTCGGCGAGCTACATGCGTTTTGTGCGCATGACCGATATCGGTCTGACCGAGGCCCAGATCAAAGAGAACCTTCTTTTTACCAGCGACAAGGTGGGTAACACCATGACGGCGGCCATGCGCCCGGCTGATGCCAAGGAATGGTTTGGCGCACCGCCCCCCGACCTGTCGGTGATCTCCCGTTCGCGTGGACCGGATTGGCTGTACACCTACCTGCGCGGTTTCTATCGCGACGATACGCGGGCGACGGGTTGGAATAACACGGTCTTCGACAAGGTTGGCATGCCGCATGTGCTGGCCAGCCTGCAAGGCCACCAGGTCGCCGTGCACCGGAATGAACAGGGTGAAGATGGCAAGACGCACAGTGTTATTGACCACCTCAAGCTCGACAAGCCGGGCCATTTGTCGCCGGCCGAGTACGATCTCCTGGTTGGTGATCTGGTCAATTACCTGACCTGGATGGGCGAGCCTGCGGCGCCCACGCGGAGCCGGGTTGGCATTTTCGTACTGCTATTTTTGGGTGTTTTCCTTATCATTGCGTTCTACCTGAAGAAGGCTTACTGGAAAGACATCCATTGATCGTAAAGGCTGTTTGTTATGATGATTCTCTACGCGGGCACCTCGTGCTTATTTAGCCACCGTTGTCGCATTGTCCTGTTTGAAAAGGGCATGGACTTCGAGATCAAGCACATTGATGCCTTCGAGCATCAGGAAGAGGTCGCCTCGCTCAACCCGTATGGCAAATTGCCCATTCTGGTGGAGCGCGATCTCACCTTGTATGAGTCGAACATCATCAATGAATACATTGACGAGCGTTTTCCGCACCCGCAGCTGATGCCAGCCGATCCGGCGATGCGCGCCCGCGCCCGTCTGATGTTGCATAACCTGGAAAACGACTTGTTTTCGCAGGTGCGCGAATTGGAGAATCCCGACAACAAGCACCTGGACAAGACGCGTGCCTTGGTGCGCGATAGCTTGACCCAGATCGCCCCGTTATTTGCCCGTAACCGCTACATGATGGGCGATGAGTACACCATGCTCGATGTGGCGATGGCTCCGCTCCTGTGGCGTTTGGGGCATTACGGCATTCAGTTGCCGCGTCAGGCTGCGCCCATCCTTAAATATGCCGAAATGCTGTTTGCGCGCCCGTCCTTCGCCGAGGCCCTGACCCCGGTCGAAAAATCGATGCGCAAATAAATCCTTCGGTCAGCGTGCTTTCCCAACAGCCTTATTTGCTGCGCGCCTTATACGAGTGGTGCGTTAACGCCGGCTATACCCCGTACCTCACCCTGCGCGTGGATGCGCAGACCTTGGTGCCGCCGGGCTATGCCCGCGACGGCGAAATCACCTTGAATGTGCATCCCGAGGCTGTTCAGGGATTGGAGATCACGGACGACTGGCTGAGTTGCAGTGCCCGTTTTGGGGGTGTGGCTCAGCGCGTGGAGGCCCCGGTCGTCAATGTGCTCGCCATCTTTGCGCGCGAGACGGGCGCAGGGATGAGTTTTGCCGGCCCGGAAACGAAGGAAGACGCCTCCACCAGTGAGCAGAATGCGTCGCCGGTCACGCCCGTTGCTCAGGATGTTGCGGCCGACTCGGCCAAGGGCAAACCGGCCAAGGGCAAACCGTCCCTGCATATCGTCAAATAGCCTCTGGCCTTTCGTTATAATTCGCCCTGTATTTTCTAATACGCCGACATAGCTCAGCAGGTAGAGCAACTGATTTGTAATCAGAAGGTCACGGGTTCGATTCCTGTTGTCGGCACCAATTTCCCTATGCCTATGCGCGCGTTGTCGCTGCCTTATCCCGACGAGGTTGGCGCCCTGTTCGACGCCATTGCCGGTGAGCCGTGGGCCATCTGGCTGGATAGCGGTGCGCACGGGGGGCAGACGCTGGGGCGTTATGACATCCTCAGCGCGGCCCCGTCCACCACGCTGTTGACCGAGGCGGGACGCACGCGTATCAGCCGTTCGGGCAAGGTGACCGAAGGTTCGGATAACCCGTTGTCGTTGCTGCGTGCCGAACTGGCGCAGCGGGCGGCGGCGGCCCTGCCAGGCATTCCCTTTGCGGGTGGGGCGATGGGCTTCTGGGGTTACGAACTGGGCGGCCAGATTGATCGGCAGCGGGTTGTGGAAGGCGGCGAGTCCATGCCGGAAATGGCTGTCGGTCTCTACGATTGGGCGCTGGTCGTGGATCATCAGGAACGCACGGCGACCCTGGTGACGGCCGCCTCCCTGATCGACGCGGAATCAGTGGCGCGCTTTTGGGCGGAGCGTCTGTACGCCACAGCGCAGCCGCCACACAGCGATTCGCCGCTGCAGGTTGCCGACGAGGTTTCTACCCTGTTTACGGCCGAGGCCTATCGGGCGGCGGTGGAACGGGTTCAGGCCTACATCGCGGCGGGCGACTGTTATCAAGTCAATCTGGCGCAACGCTTCCGTGTGCCGGTCACGGGGGATGCCTGGCAAACCTACCGCCTCTTGCGGCAGATCAATCCGGCGCCGTACGCTGCCTTCATGCGCTATCCGGGTGGGGCGATACTTTCGACCTCGCCGGAGCAGTTTTTGACCCTCAAGAGCGGACAGGTCACGACCCGGCCGATCAAGGGTACGCGGCGGCGTGACCCCGACCCACAGGTTGATAAGGCGCTCTGTGCTGAGTTGGTGGCCTCGGCCAAGGACCGCGCCGAAAACCTGATGATTGTCGATTTGCTGCGCAACGATTTGGGCCGGGTCTGTGTGCCGGGCAGCGTGGCCGTTCCCGAACTCTTCAAGCCCGAAAGCTATGCCCGGGTTCATCACTTGGTGAGCACGGTGACCGGGCGGCTGGCCGCTGGGAAGGATGCTGTGGCTCTGCTGGAGGCTGCGTTTCCAGGCGGGTCTATCACGGGCGCGCCCAAGCGTCGCGCCATGGAGATCATTGCCGAGTTGGAGCAATCTCGGCGCGGTGTGTACTGTGGCAGTCTCGGCTGGATGAGCGATGCTGGCGACATGGATACCAATATCGCCATCCGCACGGCGGTTCAGCACGACGATCATATGGTGTTCTGGGCCGGCGGTGGCATTGTGGCTGACTCCCGATGGGAGGCGGAGTATCAGGAATGCCTCACCAAGGCCCTGCCTTTTTTTGAGTTGTTGCGCCGTTGTGCGGCGGAATAGTTCGTGCGCCATCGGCTACAATGCGGCCCCTGACACGAGTTTGGTCTGTGCGGTTAAGGGCCTCGCCCGGCCGGAACTAAAACCGGCGAGTGTAGGTCTGTGGTAACGATAGGGAAGCGTGGCAGAGTGGTTTAATGCACCGGTCTTGGCGCGGGCGTTTTTGGCCCGCGCTAGTGCAGGCTAACCGGCCTGCCGGTTAAGGGCCTCGCCCGGCCGGAACTAAAACCGGCGAGTGTAGGTCTGTGGTAACGATAAGGAAGCGTGGCAGAGTGGTTTAATGCACCGGTCTTGGCGCGGGCGTTTTTGGTCCGCGCTAGTGC
>VGVU01000020.1 GCA_016873905.1 Betaproteobacteria bacterium
CGTTTGCCGGCAACCTTTGAGATTGTCTATGGTCACGCCTGGGCCGGGACGCCGCAGCGCCCCAAGCATCCGCTGGGCGAGAGCGTGATCCGCTGGAAGTCATCGACAGGCTGAAGACGGCGATGCGAGCGGGTTTTTTCATCACAGGGACCGATACCGGCGTGGGTAAGACCCATACCACTTGCGCGTTGCTGGGTGCCGCCGCGCAACTGGGTTATTCAACCATGGGCATGAAACCGGTGGCAGCCGGGTTTGAGCGGCAGGGTGATGCCTGGCACAACGACGATGTCGAGGCCCTTGTTGCGGCCTCCAGCGTCAAAGCCGACCGCCGCTTGATTAACCCCTACGCCCTGCGTTCCGCCATTGCCCCGCATATTGCCGCCGAGCAACAGGGAGTGGCCTTGCGCATTCCACCTGTGCGCGCGGCCTTCGATGCGCTTGCTGAACAGGCCGATGTGGTGTTGGTGGAGGGGGCCGGCGGCTTCGTCGTGCCACTCGATGCCACGCACGATATGGCCGACATGGCTGTGGCCTTGGGCCTGCCGGTGATCCTGGTGGTGGGTATGCGTCTGGGCTGCCTTAATCACGCGCTCCTGACGGCGGAAGCGATCCGCCATCGTGGTTTATCGTTGGCGGGTTGGGTCGCCAATGATCTGGGGACTGACATGGCCGCCTTTGAGGCTAATCTGACGGCGCTGGGGCAGCGTTTGGGCGGACCGGCGTTGGCGACATTGCCGTGGCACCCGGGCGAGCCTCCCGAGGCCGCGAGCCGACATGTGGCGCTGCCGCGCTGGCACTCCTTGCTGAGGAAGGTGTCATAAGCGTTTGTTGTGTCATGGTGTTGTGTCATGGCGGAAGATAAAAATACCAGATGACAACGCTCGGGTACTCTGTCTACAATCGGACATCACTATCCTGTAGATGACTAAGGAGCCCCTATGGTTCTGTCCAGAACAAGTCAATATGCCGTTCAGGCGCTGATTTACATTGCGACCCAGCCCCGGGGTGAGCCCGTGCTGAACCGGGATATTGCCGAACGCCTGGGTGTGCCCTCTGCTTATCTGGCCAAAATTCTGCAAACCCTTTGCAAGCAAGGGTTGCTGGACTCTTTCCGTGGCCGACTGGGGGGCTTCCGGCTCAAGGACGGGATGCATTCGACCAGTTTGTTGCAGGTGCTCCTGATTACCGAGGGACCGCAGTTCACCGAAAGCTGTGTCCTGGGCCTGAAGGTCTGCTCCGACGAGACGGCCTGTCCGCTGCATAATGAATGGGCCCCGGTCAAGAAAAAGATCATCGCCATGCTGACCCAATCGACGCTTGAGGATCTGGCCAAATCGGTGTTAACCGGGAAATATCGGCTCGCAGACATCCCGGTCAGCTTTGTCTCTGCCCTACCTTGATCGGGGTTGGGCATGTGGGTCTGGAGACCATGGTTTTTGGCAGTGCTTCTGGCGGTCGTGGGCTGTCAGCCCGCAAGCCAGAATGAGGCCGCCTTTCGGGGCACGGATATCAGCCACGAGAAATTTGGTGGCCCGCTGGACCTGAAGGATCACAACGGGGTTAAACGCAGCCTGACGGATTTTCGGGGCAAGTGGGTCGTGCTGTTTTTTGGCTATACCCATTGTCCGGATGTCTGTCCGACCACGCTGAGTGATATCGCCGAGGCCTTGAAGTTGCTGACCCCGGAACAGGCAAAACAAATCCAGGTCCTCTGGGTGTCTGTGGATCCGGAGCGCGATACCCCTGACATGCTGCGCGACTATGTGACCTATTTCCACCCCGATTTTCTATCCCTGACGGGGACCGATGCCGAGATTGCCAAGGTGGCGAACGATTTCCGCGTTGTTTATCGCCGCCATGTCACGGCCGGGGTTGGTGGTTATCTGATTGATCATACGGCTGGAAACTATGTAATTGACCCGAATGGAAAGCTGCGCTTATTCCTGCCGTTTGCGCTCCCGGCGCCGGATATGGCGCACGATTTGCGCTTGCTGATGCAGAAATAAACCCGTCGCCTGCGTCTCGGCGCGCGGGCTCGCCAAGCGCATGGGGATCTCTTAGGCTTGCAGAGCGAAGGGGTTATTGCATATACTTCCACGGCTTTTCTGCCCGCATCGTCCCAGCGGGCGGCTTTTCCTTGAGGGTGAGCAGTAACGCGAGGTGTTTGGCCGGGAGGTCGCGCAGCGGGTTGCATATGAGACGGTTGCAAAATAGATGGCTGCAAAAGAGGAAAAAATGACAACCACGGCATATTCCGCACCTGCGGAACAGTACGACTACGAGATCATCAAAAAATTCACCATCATGGCCATCGTCTGGGCCGTGGTGGGTATGTTCGTGGGTGTGTATATCGCCTCCGAGCTGGCCTGGCCCTGGCTGAATTTTGATAGCCCCTACTTCTCCTTTGGCCGCTTCCGCCCCGTTCATACGGGGGCTGTGATTTTTGGCTTCGGCGGCTCCGCCTTGTTCGCCACCTCCTACTATGTGGTGCAGCGCACCTGCCAGACTCGACTCTGGGGTGGCGGTCTGATCCCGTTCACTTTCTGGGGCTGGCAGGTTGTCATCGTGCTGGCGGCGCTGTCCTATGTGACCGGTTACAGCCAAGGCCGCGAATACGCCGAGATGGAATGGCCGATTGATATCCTGATCGAGCTGGTGTGGGTTGCCTATCTGGCCATCTATATTGGTACGCTGATGAAGCGCAAGCAGCCGCATATCTATGTGGCCAACTGGTTCTATGTTTCCTTCATCCTAGCCACTGCGCTATTGCACACCTTTAACAACCTGGCGGTTCCGGTGGGGCTGTTTACGCTCAAGTCTTACAGCTTGTTCTCTGGCCCGATGGATGCGATGACCCAGTGGTGGTATGGCCACAACGCCGTGGGCTTCTTCCTGACCGCCGCCTTCCTGGGCATGATGTATTACTTCGTGCCCAAGCATGCCGGTCGCCCGGTTTACTCTTACCGTCTGTCCATCGTCCACTTCTGGGCGCTGTCCTTCATGTATATGTGGGTCGGTACCCACCACTTGCACTGGACGGCATTGCCGGACTGGGCCTCCACCCTGGGTGCAACCTTCTCCATCATGCTGCTGCTGCCGTCCTGGGGTGGCATGATCAACGGCATCATGACCCTGTCGGGCGCCTGGGACAAAATGCGCACCGATCCGATCATGCGTTTCATGATCGTGGCGCTGTCGTTCTACGGCATGTCCACTTTTGAGGGTCCCTTGATGTCGCTGAAGGATGTCAACGCCCTGTCGCATTACACCGACTGGACCGTGGGGCATGTGCATTCCGGTGCCTTGGGCTGGGTGGCCATGATTTCCTTTGGCTCGATCTATCACATGTTGCCGCGCCTGTGGAATACCCAGATGTATAGCGTCAAGCTGATCAATGTCCATTTCTGGTTGGCGACGGTGGGCGTGCTGCTCTACATCGTGGCGATGTGGATCTCCGGCATCATGCAGGGTTTGATGTGGCGTGCCTTCGACGACTTCGGCAACCTGCAGTACTCCTTTGTAGAGTCGGTCGCTGCCATGCACCCCTTCTATGCCATGCGCGCCATCGGTGGTCTGTTCTTCCTGACCGGTATGTGCGTGATGGCCTACAACTGCTACAAGACCATCCGTCAGGGCCAGGCTGAGGCGAGTAATGCCGCCGCTGTGGCTCAGGCTGCCTGATGGGAGAGAAGACCATGTTCAAGAAATTTACCCACGAAAAGATTGAAACTAACGCTGGTTGGCTGATTGTGTTGACCATGTTTGCCATCAGCGTTGGCGGTCTGGTTGAGATTGCACCCCTGTTCCTGCTTGATGACACCATCGAGAAGGTGGATGGCGTACGGCCCTACAGCCCGCTGGAGCAGCGCGGTCGCGATATCTATATCCGTGAAGGCTGCTACACCTGCCATTCGCAGATGATCCGCCCGTTCCGTGACGAGCAACTGCGTTATGGCCATTACTCGCTGGCAGCCGAATCCAAGTATGACCACCCGTTCCAGTGGGGCTCCAAGCGGACGGGTCCCGATCTGGCTCGCGTGGGCGGCAAGTATTCGAACGAGTGGCATACCCAGCACTTGATTCAACCCAAATCCGTTGTGCCGGAATCGGTCATGCCCAACTACCCGTGGTTAATGTCGCCGCTGGATGCCTCTGATGTGGCTGACCGTATGCGTGCCCTGCGCACCACGGGCGTGCCCTATTCGCTGACCCAAGCCGAGTTTGAAAAAAATGTGAAGCAGTTTGGTGAGGACCATGCACGCATGTTCCATATCCCCAACGCCCAGACCAACCTGGTGAGCCAGGCGCAGGCCGGCAATTACGATGGTGACAACACGAGCGTTTCCGAAATGGACGCGCTGGTGGCCTATCTGCAGGTGCTGGGCACGATGGTGGATTTCAGCAAGATCAAGCCGGAAGACTTGGTCAAGTTCCGCTAATTGATGGGATAGTTTCCCGATGTTGGAATGGTTCGCAAATCCGGCCAACAGCAAGCCTCTGGGTTTGCTGATCTTCTTCGTCACCTTTTGCCTGATCGTGCTCTGGGTGTATGGAAGTCGCAAGCGTAGCGAACGGCTGGAAGCGCATAAGAACATTCCCTTTCTAGATGACGACAACAAGGATACTCCGCATGGCTGAGAATACTGTCCAGACCACGGGCCACACATGGGATGAGACCCTGCAGGAATACAACAACCCGTTGCCGAATTGGTGGATCTATGGTCTCTATGTCACGATCGCGTTTGCGATTGTGTATTGGGTCATTTATCCGTCCTGGCCGGTCGGCAAGGACCATTTGCGCGGCATTGGCACGGTGACCTACACGAACAGTGCCGGCCAACCCGAGACCAATGGTTGGAATACACGCGCCAAATTGCTCAAAGAGATGCAGGACGGAGACGCGCGGCAGAAACCCTACTTCGACAAAATTGCGGCCATGCCGGTCTCCCAGGTGGTCAAGGATCCGGAGCTGAACAGCTTCGTCCTGTCTGCTGGCAAGGCCTTGTTCTCCGAGAATTGCGCGGCCTGCCATCAGGCTGGCGGTCAGGGTAAGGTGGGTCTCTATCCCAACCTGGCCGACGATGACTGGAATTATGGCGGCAGCGTTGCTGAAATCGAAGCCACCTTGGTAGGTGGCCGTCGCGGTTATATGCCAGCCTTTGGCGAGGCCCTCGAAAAGTCGCAGATTGAGGCTATTTCCAGCTATGTGCTGGGATTGTCTGGTCACGCCGTGGACAAGGTTAAGGCGGCTGAGGGTAATGCCTTGTTTCACAGCAACACGGGTGCTTGTTACTACTGCCATGGCGCGGATGCCAAGGGCCGCAAGGAATTTGGTGCCCCTAACCTGACCGACAAGGTCTGGCAGTGGGCGAATGTGCCTGCCGCCGCCGACATGAATGGCAAGATTGCAGCGGTGCGGAATGTCGTGACGGCCGGGCTTAACAAGGGCGTCATGCCGGCTTGGGGGGGTGAAAATGCGCGTCTCAATCCCGGCCAGATCAAGCTATTGAGTATCTATGTGCATCAGTTGGGCGGTGGCAAGTAAACCGGTCATCTGACCCAATATAGCGAGGCCCCGCTTTGCCGGGGCCTTGTTGCATTGAGGGGTGAGCATCAAGTCCCGGAATTACGAGTATTCCCATGAGCGAACAACCGATTCAGTACTACGCCAAACGGAAGGCCATCGTGCCACGCTCCGTGCAGGGGCCGTTTCGTCGCTTCAAGTCGGCTGTACTCTGGCTGGCCTTTGCGGTGTACTTTCTGCTGCCCTGGTTGCCGTGGTCGCGTCCCGACGGTATCGCGCAGGCGGTGGTGTTCGATATTCCCGGACGACGCTACATGCTGTTCGATCTGGTGGTGTATCCCCAGGATATCTTCTGGCTCTCGCTGATCCTCTTTATTGCGGCGGTCTTGCTCTTTTTTGTGACGGCCTTGCTGGGGCGCGCCTTTTGTGGGTACTTCTGTTTTCAGACCCTGTGGACGGATGCCTTCATCTGGGTTGAGCATTGGCTGCAGGGCGAGCGTCCCCACCGGCTGAAGCTGGCCCGGGCGCCATGGACCGACCGTGAGAAGCTGTTCAGGGTCGGTGCGACGCGCCTGCTCTGGTGGCTGATCGCGTTCTGGACAGCACTCACCTTTGTGCTCTACTTTGGCTATGCCCCCGAGTTGCTGGTGCAGCTTTTCACCGGCGCGGCCGTGCCTGCCGCGTACATCACCGTGCTGGCGCTGACGCTGACCACCTATCTTTCGGCGGCCACCTTGCGTGAGCATGTGTGCCTGTATATCTGTCCCTATGGGCGTTTTCAGAGCGCCATGTATGACCCGGAGACGCTGACTGTCCATTACGACAAGGCGCGGGGCGAAGGCGTAGCGGGCCGGGCGGTGGCTCGCCACGGTCTGCGTACGGTGGAAGAACGCGCGGCCTCAGGTCATGGTGATTGCATTGATTGCAAGCTCTGTGTCCAGGTCTGCCCCACTGGGATTGATATTCGCGACGGGATGCAATTGGGTTGTATTGCGTGTGGCCTGTGCGTCGATGCGTGCAATGGAATCATGGCTCGGATGCATTACGCACCGGGGCTCATCCGCTATGACTCTGAGGCCAATCTGCAAAGTGCCGTGCCCCACGCGCCCCGCATCGACTGGCGACGCCTGAAGGTGATCGGTTATGGCGTGTCCCTCGTTCTGATGACAGCCTATTTGTTTTACAGCATCAACCATCGTCAGTCTTTTGAGCACAGCACCCAGCAGGTGCGCCAGCCCTTGTTCGTCGTGCTCTCGGATGGTCAGATCCGCAACCGTTACCAGATCCGCCTGACCAATCTGTCAGGCCGGGACGCGCGTTACCGGATCAGCGTGCGGGGGGCCCCGGCGGATAGTCTCGACCTGGGCAACTTTGAAGAGGTGCTCGTACACAATGGCAAGAGCGTGATTGTTCAGGCCAGCATTACGCTGCGGCCGGAGGTGGCCGCGGTTCAGTCCGAGTTTGAGTTTGTCATTCGTAGTTCGACGGGCGATGAAGTCAGCGATCCGGCGCGCTTCTTCACCCAGCACTGAGGAGTACTCCTGTGAATCTGTTGTTTACCCTGTTTGGGGGCATGATCCTCACAACCGTTCTGTATGGACTCGCGCGTGCGCTGCGCCTGTCAAACTTCTGGGCGGCGGTCGTGGCGGCTGCCGTGCCGAGTTTCCTCTATATGGTTTGGGTGGCCTTCACCTTGCCCAGTCTGGATCGCGTCTCCATGCATCTTGTGGCCTTTCCCACCATTGCCGTGCTGCTCTACCAACTCTATCGCGGCGACGGTAAGACCCACTGGATCCCGGTCGCACTGGTGGCCTTCTTTGTGTTGCTCAGCATTCTCATGGGCGGCTTCATTTATATCGCCAGCGAAGGGCTCCCGCCGGCCTTGGCGGCCCGAGTTTTACCCAATGCCCAGGAGAGGCCCGTTCATACGGGTTTTTCAGGGGTTGTTGCGCACCATGACGAGGCAGCGAAATCCATTGCTCACCGCCGCAACATGGAAAGTTTGCTGGAGCAACGGGGTTGGCGTGTTGACCTTTCCGGTCTGGAACGCCTGCAACAGGGACAGCCTGGTCGTGTGTCCCTGCGCGTGACGGGGGGGGCAGAGAAGGCAGGTGTGGAGGGGATTGTCGCCACACTGGAGCTGTCGCGCCCCGGACAACCCGCCCAGAACACCGTCAGTCTTGCCTCGGTGGGGTTGGGCGATTACCAGGGTGAGGCCGCGGCCCTGGCATCGGGTATCTGGATCGCTACGCTCAACTTGGCGCTGCCGGGCACGCGTTCGATTCGCCTTGAGCAGGCCATCGAAGTCAGCCGCTAGTCGTTTTGATTGGCCCGGCGATGGGCGCGCCAAGCCTCAACGAGGCCGGGCGAGATGGACAGGGCGATGATGACGAGTAACACCAGGGTGAGGTTTTGCTTCACCCAGGGGAGCCCTCCCAGGAAGAAGCCGGCCGGGACCAGCAGGCCCACCCAAAGCAGCGCCCCCAAGACCGAGAAGAACAGAAAGCGCGTATAGGTCAGTCGGCCAACGCCGCAGACGAAGGGGACGAAGGTGCGGACGATGGGTACAAAGCGGGCAATGATGATGGCCTTGGGGCCATGCCGTTCCATGAAGGCGTGGGTGCGATCGAGGTTTTCCCGCTTTAACCAACGACTGTCTTCATACTGAAAGACGCGCGGGCCGATGCTGCGACCGATCCAGTAATTGACATTGTCACCGCACAGCGCGGCGATGATCAGGAGGGCCATGACCGTCAGAACATCCATGCCACCCGCTGCGGCCACGGCACCGGTTACGAAGAGCAGCGAATCTCCGGGCAGGAAGGGGGTGACCACGAGGCCCGTCTCCATGAACACAATGGCGAACAGGAGGGCATAGACCCAGGTCCCATGCGTGGCGACGAAGGCCGCCAGATGGGTATCGAGATGCAGAAAGAGGTCGAGGAGGTTGAGATCCAAGCTATCCAAACAGCTAGACGACGGCGTCGGCCTCATCCTGCTTCGGAGGCTTGATGAAGTCCTCGCGCGAGACGCCGAGCCACATGACGATCGGGCTGGCGACCAGGACCGACGAATAGGTGCCGATCAGAATGCCCAAGGTGAGGCAGAGCGCAAAGCCGTACAGTACTTCACCACCGAGCAACAACATGGCCAGGACCATCAGCAAGGTTGTGCCACTGGTGATGATGGTGCGCGACAGCGTGGCCGTCTTGGCGTTGTCCATGATCGCGGCGACATTGTTTAGGCGCGTCTTGCGGAAATTTTCACGAATCCGGTCGAACACCACCACGGTATCGTTCACCGAATAACCGAGGATAGCGAGCACGGCTGCCAGCACGGTGAGCGAGAATTCCCACTGAAACAACGACCAGATGCCCAGCACGATGAAGATGTCATGCGCGGTGGCAAAGATCGCACCGACGGCAAAACGCCATTCAAAGCGCATCGCCAAATAGAGCATGATGCCCATGGAGACGACCAGCAGCGCCAGCGCGCCGTCGGCGAACAACTCTTTGCCTACTTGCGGGCCAACAAATTCGACCCGCCGCAGATCGACTTTGGGATCGGCGGTGCGCAGGACCACCAAGACCTGCTCGGACAACTGCGCGGAGGTGACGCCGGCCTTGATTGGCAGGCGGATCAGGACATCGGTCGAGGTGCCAAAGTTTTGGACCTGGGCATCGGCGAAGCCCTGATTTCCCAGGGTTTGGCGAATCTGAGGCAAATCCGCCGTTTGGGAGTATCCCAGTTCCATGACGGTGCCGCCGGTAAAATCAACGCCGAGGTTCAGTCCCTTGGTTGCAAGCAGGCCGATGGCGGCAAGTATGAAGGCGATGGACACGACGATGGTGCTGCGCGCAAAGCGCATGAAGGGGATGTCGCGCTTGAGGTGGAAGAGTTCAATCATGGCGCGCTCCTTAGATGGAAACCTTGGTCAGGCGCTTGGCGCGGCCAAAAGTGAGATTGACGCCGGCGCGCGAGACCATCACGGCGCTGAACATCGAGGTCAGGATGCCTAGGCACAGGGTCACGGCAAAGCCGCGTACCGGACCCGAGCCGAGCCAGAACAGGGCAACGCCGGCGATCAGGGTGGTGATGTTGGAGTCAAGGATGGTGTCCCAGGCCCGGTCAAAACCCGCGAAGATGGCGGCTTGCGGTGAGTTGCCGTTGCGGAGTTCCTCACGGATGCGCTCGGCGATGATCACATTGGCGTCGATGGCCATGCCCAGGGTCAGGGCGATACCGGCGATGCCGGGCAGGGTCAGCGTCGCCTGCAGCATCGACAGCACCGCGACCAGCAGAAACAGGTTGGTCGCGAGGCTCAGGACCGAGATCATCCCGAAACCCTGGTAATAAACGATCATGAACAGGGCGATCAGGGCAAAGCCAATCCACATCGAGTTGAAGCCTTTGCTGATGTTTTCCGCGCCCAGACTCGGGCCCACGGTGCGCTCTTCGACGATCTCCATCGGCGCAGCTAGAGCGCCAGCGCGGAGCAACAAGGCGACATCGCGCGCCTCTTCACTCGAATCCATGCCGGTAATCTGTACGCGGCCGCCGCCAATCTCCTCTTGAATCACCGGTGCGGTGACGACTTCGGTGCGGTTTTTCTCAATCAGCAAAATGGCCATCCGTTTGCCGACATTCTCGCGCGTGACATTCTTGAAGATGCGAGCGCCACGGCCATCGAGGGTGATGTGGACGGCCGAGCGGCTGTTCTGGTCGAAACCGGGCTGGGCGTTGGTAATGTATTCACCGGTCAGCACCACCTCTTTCTTGACCAGGACCGGGCGCCCGTTGCGCTCGGGATACACCTCATCGCCAAACGGTACCTGACCGCTGGCCGCGGCAGCGAGGGCGGCCGGATCATCCATACGCTCGTCATCGACCATGCGGATCTCCAGGCTGGCGGTGCGACCGAGGATTTCCTTGGCTTTGGCGGTGTCCTGAACGCCGGGTAGCTGCACCACGATGCGATCAGCCCCTTGTTGCTGAATCACCGGCTCGGCGACACCCAGTTCGTTGACACGGTTGCGGAGCGTGGTCAGGTTTTGTTGCAGGGCGTCTTCGCCGACCTTGCGCCGGGCTACTTCCTTCATGCGCACAGACAGGATCTGGTCAGCCCCTTCGTTGCTGTCGTCGAGTTGCAGCTCGGGGTATTGGCTCTCGATCAGGTTGCGTGCCTCAGCGCGGGTCTCGGCTGCAGAAAAACGGATCCGCACCGACTCGCCATCGCGGCTGATGGCGCTGTAGCGGATCTTTTTTTCCCGCAGCAGGCTGCGTAGGTCACCCGCCGTGCGCTCGGCCGCTTTGGTCAAGGCGCCGGGCATGTCCACCTGGAGGAGGAAATGCACACCCCCCCGCAGGTCGAGACCGAGGTACATCGGCAGGGCGCCAATGGAGGTCAGGAAGGACGGCGAGGCCGAGATCAGGTTGAGGGCCACGGTGTAGTTCGGCCCCATGGCCTGTTGCAAGACATCCTTGGCGCGAATCTGCTCGTCCGTGCTGGAGAGGCGCACGCGGACCCCGTGGACATCCAGGGTGACGCCCTGATGGGCGATGTTCCCCGCCTGAAGGGCCGTCTCGACGCGTTGGATCAGCGCCGGCGTCAGCTTCTCGCTAGAACGGTTGGGGGCTAACTGAACCGCGGGCGCTTCGCCGAAAAAATTGGGCAGGGTGTAGGTCAGGCCAATCAGAAGGATCAGGCTGATCAGCAAATTTTTCCACAGCGGATAGCGGTTCATGGGCGCAGGGGCAAAGGTGAGAGGAGGGGAAGAGGCGGCGCCAGCGGTGCGACCTCTTGCCTTACAGGTCTTTCAGGGTCCCCTTGGGCAGGACGGACTGGATGGCACCGCGCTGGAAGACACAGGTCACGCCATCGGCAATCTCCAGCGTGGCATAGGCATCGCTGATCTTGGTAATGCGGCCGATCTGGCCGCTGGCCGTGATGACCTCGTCCCCTTTTTGCAAGCCGTCCTGCATCTTCTTGGTGTCTTTGGCGCGCTTCATCTGCGGGCGGATGATGAGGAACCAGAACAGGACGAAGATCACGATCAGGGGCAGGAAGCTCATGATCGGATCGGGTTGAGCGGCATCGGCGGCGTGGGCGGGAGAAATCAGCATGTTGGGCTCCAGTAAAAGATCGCGCGGATTCTATCACGCAGCCATGAAAGGCAAGCGGGCGATATGGTCTTGCAGTTGGTTGGCCGCGATGGCCTCGCGTAGACCGCGCATCAGGTCTTGATAGAAATGCAGATTGTGGATGGAATTAAGGCGTGCGCCGAGGGGTTCGCCGATGCGATGCAGGTGATGCAGATAGGCGCGCGAGAAGTTGCGACAGGTATAGCAATCACACGCCGCATCCAGCGGTGCGTGGTCGTGGCGGTGGGCGGCATTCTTGATGTGCAACACGCCCTCGTGGGTGTAGAGCACGCCATGGCGCGCATTACGGGTCGGTAGCACGCAGTCGAACATGTCCACACCGTGTTGTACGGCCTGGACGATGTCGGTCGGCGTGCCCACGCCCATCAGGTAACGGGGCTTTTCCGGGGGTAGGAGCGGGGCGGTGTGGGCCAGGATGCGCATCATGTCCGCCTTGGGTTCTCCCACGGACAGGCCGCCGATGGCGTAGCCATCGAATCCAATACCAGCTAATGCCGAGAGTGAGCGCTCACGCAGGTCTTCGTACATGCCGCCCTGGACGATGCCGAACAAGGCATTGGGGTTGTTACCGTGAGCCGTTTTGGAACGCTCGGCCCAACGCAGGGAAAGCTCCATCGAGACGCGTGCGGTATTGTGGTCGGCCGGGTAGGGCGTGCATTCGTCAAAAATCATGACGATGTCCGAGTTCAGCACGCGCTGGATCTGCATGCTGACCTCGGGGGTGAGCAAGAGTTTTTCGCCATTGATGGGCGAGGCAAACTTCACCCCTTCTTCGGAGAGCTTGCGCATGGCGGCCAGGCTGAAGACCTGAAAGCCGCCCGAGTCGGTGAGGATGGGACCATCCCAGCCGATGAAATCGTGCAGGCCACCAAAGCCGCGCACGACTTCCAGACCCGGGCGGAGCCAGAGGTGAAAGGTATTGCCAAGGATGATCTGCGCCTTGAGCGCTTTCAGTTCGTCCGGGGCCACGCCTTTGACAGCGCCGTAGGTGCCGACCGGCATGAATACGGGGGTCTCTATGACGCCATGGGCGGTGGTCAGGCGGCCACGGCGCGCGGCGCCATCGGTGGCTAGGAGGTCGAAATTCATGGGCGGAAGCGGGGCTTGCGGGGTGCCGAGGGTTTGGAGGGCGCCATTTTACCGGGGCGCGTCGAGGGCGGTGATTTCTTCGCGACGCTCCGTTCGCCGGTGCGGGCGGGCTGCCAGTCGGGAATCAGGTGTTTTTTGCCATTGCCAATCAGATCGGCGCGTCCCATCGCCTTCAGCGCGTCGCGCAACAGCGGCCAGTTTTCCGGGTCGTGATAGCGCAGAAAGGCCTTGTGCAGCTTGCGCACGCGGCCTTGTTTGACGACGGGCACGGCCTGCGCGTGCCCTCCGAGCACTTTTTTGAGCGGGTTGATCTCGCTGTGATACATGGTCGTCGCCAACGCCAGCGGGGTGGGCAGAAAGGTCTGCACCTGATCGAGGCGGAACCCGTTCTTTTTTAGCCACAGTGCCAGGTTCAACATGTCCAGATCGGTGGTGCCCGGATGCGCGGCGATGAAGTACGGGATCAGATATTGCTCCTTGCCAGCCTCTTTCGAGAACTGATCGAACAATTGCTTGAAGCGGTCGTAGGCCGTCATGCGCGGCTTCATCATGTGATTGAGCGGGCCTTCCTCGGTATGCTCCGGGGCGATCTTGAGATAGCCGCCGACATGGTGTTGCACCAGTTCCTTCACATAGTCGGGTGAACGCACGGCAATGTCGTAGCGCACGCCGGAGCCGATCAACACCTTTTTGATGCCCGGCAGGGTGCGCGCCTCGCGATAGAGTTCAATCAGCGCGCTGTGGTCGGTGTTCATGTTCGGGCAGATGTCCGGAAACACGCAGGACAGGCGCCGGCAAGCCGATTCGATCTTCGCGTCCTTGCAGGCCATGCGGTACATGTTGGCGGTTGGCCCGCCGATGTCCGAGATGACCCCGGTGAAGCCCTGGGCCTTGTCGCGGATCTGTTCGATCTCGCGCAGCACCGAGCCCTTGGAACGGCTCTGGATGATGCGGCCCTCGTGCTCGGTAATTGAGCAGAAGGTGCAACCGCCAAAACAGCCACGCATGATGTTGACCGAGAAGCGGATCATGTCCCAGGCGGGGATCTTGGCGCTGCCATAGGCCGGATGCGGGGCGCGGGCGTAGGGCAGGTCAAATACGCCGTCCATCTCCGGGGTCGTGAGCGGGATCGGCGGCGGGTTGAGCCAGACATCACGCGCACCGGGGCCCTCGCCGTGGCGCTGCACCAGGGCACGGGCGTTGCCGGGGTTGGATTCGAGATGAAAGATGCGCGAGGCGTGTGCGTCCAGCGTCTTGTTGTGCTGCACCTGTTCAAAGCTGGGCAGACGGATCACGCAGTTCTGGTGCGGGCTGGATTCTTGCGTCAGGGCATCGGTCTCACTCCACGCCGCGGACGGCAACCAGCCCGGCGCAGCCAGAAAGGCCGTACCGCGCAGGTCGCGAATCTGCCCAATCGCCTCGCCCGCCGCCAGCCGATGCGTCAACTCCACGACAGCGCGCTCGGCATTGCCGAACAACAGCATGTCCGCCTTGGCATCAATCAGCACTGAGCGGCGCATCGTGTCCGACCAATAATCGAAATGGGCAATGCGGCGCAGGCTGGCCTCGATGCCGCCCAACACGACCGCCACACCGGGAAACGCCTCTTTGCAGCGCTGGGCATACACCGTTACGGCGCGATCGGGGCGTTTGTTCGGTTCGGCATTCGGCGTGTAGGCATCGTCAGAACGAATCTTGCGGTCGGCGGTGTAGCGGTTGACCATCGAATCCATGTTGCCAGCGGTCACGCCAAAATAGAGGTTGGGTTTGCCGAGGCGGCGGAAATCCTCGGCGGACTTCCAGTTCGGCTGGGCGATGATTCCCACGCGAAAACCCTGCGCCTCCAGCAGGCGACCAATCACCGCCATGCCAAAGCTGGGATGGTCGATATAGGCGTCGCCCGTCACCAGGATGACATCGCAGCTATCCCAGCCCAGGACATCCATCTCCGCGCGCGACATCGGCAAAAACGGCGCCACGCCAAAACGCCTGGCCCAATAAGGGCGGCGCGAGAACAGGCCCGGTGCCTTATCCATCATGACGCTCAATCAACATCGCATCGCCATAGCTAAAAAACCGATAGTTGCTCGCCACAGCATGGGCATAGGCATCGAGCAACAGCCGCTGTCCGCCAAAGGCGCAGACCAGCATCAGCAGGGTTGAGCGGGGCAGGTGGAAGTTGGTGAGCAGGCGATCAATGGCGCGGAAGCGGTAGCCGGGCGTGATGAATAGCGCGGTTTCGCCCTCACCGGCGGTTAATTCGCCCAATGCGGCGGCCGACTCCAGCGCCCGCAAGCTGGTTGTTCCGACGGCCGTGATGCGGCCACCGCGTTGCCGGCAGGCCGCTATCGCATCTACTGTCGCCTGCGGTACGGTGTAGCGTTCAGTGTGCATCTGATGCTGATCGGTATCCTCGACGCGTACGGGCTGAAAGGTACCCGCACCCACATGCAGCGTCACCCAGGCCGTTTCCACCCCCGCCGCACGCAGGCGATCGAGCATGGCCGTATCGAAATGCAGCCCGGCCGTGGGCGCGGCCACGGCCCCCGCCTTGCTGGCATAGACGGTCTGATAACGCGCGCTGTCCGCCGCCTCGGCGGCACGATCCATGTAGGGCGGCAGCGGTATCTCACCGCAGGCCTCCAGCCACTCCAGCGCCGTGCGGGTGGGATCGAAGCGCAGGTGAAACAAATCATCGTTATGCGCATCGCGGCCCAGCATCACGGCATCGAACGCATTTGCCAAATGCAACACCGCGCCCGGCTTGGGCGATTTGCTGGCACGGATAAAGGCCAACACCTCATGGTCGGAAACCACGCGCTCAATAAAGACCTCTATCTGGCCCCCGGTTTCCTTGCGCCCCAGCAGGCGTGCCGGAATGACCCGCGTGTCGTTAAACACCAGCAAGTCGCCCGGTTGCAGCAGATCGAGCAGATCGACAAAGCGCCGATCGGCAAAAGTCCCTGCCCGGCCATCGACATGCAGCAGACGGCTCGCCGTCCGCTCGGCGAGTGGATAGCGGGCAATTTGTGCGTCGGGGAGGGAGAAATCAAACTCGGTAACCTTCATGGCTGCGCATTATCCCGGAGATTGCGGCGGTTTGCTGCTTGCCCTGAAGGCACGCAGGCAGGATAATCACCCCCCTCAAGCCCCGGTGGCGGAATCGGTAGACGCAGCGGATTCAAAATCCGCCGCTGCAAGGCGTGCCAGTTCGAGTCTGGCCCGGGGCACCATTAA
>VGVU01000021.1 GCA_016873905.1 Betaproteobacteria bacterium
CGCGGCCCCCGTCGCCCCGCACCTCGGTCAACAATGACGCCTCCACGGGGCCGTCCGCTCAAATTGTTTGCATTCAAATAATTTATGGCGTCATAATAATTATTGCGGATATCCGCAATTGTAAAAATCTGTAATCACTTCTAGGTTGAGGGTATTCAAATCTTTAGGTTTGCCTTTGGGTTCGTCTGTAACAAGCCTCAATGAAAGGTTGAATACCATGGAGATTACTGACCTCCGCGCCCTGCGGGAAGCATCCGAAGTCCAAGCACTTGAGAAACGGCTGGGTATCTCGCGACGGGATTTTCTGGGGCTGTGTGCCGCCTTGGCCACGACGATGGGCCTGCCGGCGGGTGCCGAGGCCGCCATCATCAAGGCCGTCGCTGCAAAGCAACGCCCCTCGGTCATCTGGCTGCATTTCCAGGAATGCACAGGCTGCACCGAATCCCTGCTGCGTGCCGAGCACCCGACGCTGGAAAAGCTGATCCTCGATATCATTTCGCTCGACTATCACGAAACCCTGTTTGCGGCGGCCGGCCATCAGGCCGAGGCGGCACGCAAGACAGCAATGAAGCAACACAAGGGCAAATATGTGCTGGTCGTGGAAGGAGCCATCCCGACTAAAGACGGCGGTATTTATTGCAAGGTCGGCGGCCAAACCGCCGTCAACATGCTGAAGGAATGCGCCAAGGACGCTGCAGCGGTCATTGCGATCGGCAGTTGCGCCTCATGGGGCGGCATGCCATCCACTGGCCCCAACCCGACCGGATCTTCCAGCGTCGCCGAGGTGTTGGGCAAGACGGTCGTTACTATCCCGGGATGCCCGCCCAATCCGTACAACTTCCTCGCCACCGTCGTACATTTCCTCACCTTCGGCAAACTGCCCGAAGTCGATCAACTGGGTCGTCCAAAATTCGCCTACTCGCGCCTGATCCATGAAAACTGCGAGCGCCGCCCACATTTCGACGCTGGTCGTTTTGCCCTCGAATTTGGCGACCCTGGGCATCGTGCCGGATGGTGTCTGTACAAACTGGGCTGCAAGGGCCCAGAGACCTACGCCAACTGTCCGACCATCGGCTTTGGGGACGCCGGCGAAAACAACTGGCCCGTTGGCTGCGGCCACCCCTGCATCGGCTGCACCGAGAAGGGCGTGGGCTTCACCAAACCGATCCACGCCTTGGCCGAACTGAAGAGCGTGACGCCACCCGTTGGTTTCCCGGGTGTTCATGAAAGCAAAGGCAAGAGCTTTGACTTCACCAGCGCCGCCGCGCTCGCTGCCATTGCCGGTGCCGCCGCCGCCGGGACCGCCAAACTAGCGCAAAATCTCGGCAAGGGCACCCCGGTGGAAACGAGTTCGCACAAAGATTCTGGAGCCTCGTCATGAGCACCACACGCCGTCAGTTCCTGCAAGGGGCGGTGGCGAGTGGCGCGGCACTAAGCCTCGGTACCGCACCCGCAGTGCAGGCGCGCCCCAATCTAACCCTGCCGCCCAAGGCAGTGGGCCTGCTGTATGACAGCACCCTGTGCATCGGCTGCAAGGCCTGTGTTTCAGCCTGCAAGGAATCGAACAACCTGCCGCCGGAGTTTTCAACGGCAGAAAACTTGTGGGATACGCCACAAGACTTGTCCGGCCGCACCAAGAACATCATCAAGGCCTACAAGGACGGCAATGCCACACAAAAGGACCGCGAGATTGACGGCCATGCCTTCATCAAGCACTCCTGCCTCCACTGCGTCGACCCATCTTGCGTGTCAGCCTGCCCCGTCTCGGCGATGAAAAAGGATCCCGTTACCGGCATCGTGACCTATAACGAGAAGGACTGCATCGGCTGCCGCTACTGTGTGGTTGCCTGCCCGTTCGGCATTCCGCGGTTTGAGTACGATAAGGCCTTCCCGAAGATCGTGAAATGCGAGCTGTGCAATCACCTCAAGCCGGGTGACAAGTTCAAGTACTCCGCTTGTGCCCAGGTCTGCCCGACCGGGGCCACGCTCTACGGTCCGGTCGATCAGTTACTGCAGGAGGCCAAGCGTCGCGTCGCCCTGAAACCCGGCAGCGTCACCCGCGTTGAGCGGGGCCGTGTTGGTAGCGGCGATATCTACGAGGCCAAACTAACCGCTCAATACCTGCCCCGCGTCTATGGCGACCGCGAACTGGGCGGCACCCAAGTGTTGAAGATCTCCGCCGTGCCGATGGAAAAACTCGGCATGCCAGAACTACCCGAACGATCCTTCGCTAGCGTCTCGGAGACCCTGCAGCACGACCTCTATGGCTGGCTGGCCTTACCGGCCGTGGTGCTGGGTGGACTGGTCATCGCCGCGAAACGCACCGCACGCCCGGACGAAGAGGATGAGGCCTAGGAGATGAACATGTCGAGTCACGCTGAAAAGCCCGCCCCGCTAGGCGGCCCGCTCGTCACCCCGCTGACGGTAACCTTGGCCGGCTTGGCCGGCATCGCGGCAGTGATTCTGCTGATCCGCTTCATCTTTGGCATCGGTTCAGTGACCAATGTCAACGATGGCTATAGCTGGGGCATTTGGGTCGTTTACGATGTCATGGCCGGTTCGGCCTTCGCCTGCGGCGGCTATGCCATCGCCCTCTTGGTTTACATCTTCAACAAGGGCGAGTACCACCCACTGGTGCGCCCAGCCCTCTTGGGTAGTCTGTTTGGCTACACCCTAGCCGGGGCCTCGGTCATCTTTGACCTGGGCCGCTACTGGAACACCTGGCACATCTTTTTCCCGCCCTGGGCGCAGGTCAATTCGGTCATGTTCGAGGTCGCCGTCTGCATCACCCTGTACATCGGCGTAATGTGGATCGAGTTTTCGCCAGCCTTCCTAGAACGCCTTGGCCGCAGCGACTTGAAGAAGAAGCTGTCGAACTGGATGTTCGTTTTCATCGGCTTGGGCGTCCTCCTGCCCTCCATGCACCAGTCTTCCCTGGGGTCCCTGCTGATCGTGTTTGGCACCCAAATTAACCCCCTCTGGCAGACCTTGATGTTACCGCTCATCTTCCTGATGACTGCCATCACGGTCGGCTATGCTGTGGTCATCCTCGAATCCTGCCTCTCGGCATCCGGCTTCAAACGCCCCTTCGAAGCCGATCTGATCGGCCGCTTGTCGCGGGTGATGTGGTGGTTCCTCGTCGTCTATCTGGCCCTGCGTGCCGTCGATCTTGCTTGGCGCGGCGCTTGGGGTGAGGCCTTCCAGCCGAATGTCATGGCGCTGGGCTTCTGGATCGAGATGACCGGCTTCATCCTCCCCGTGATCCTGTTGGCCACTCCAGCCGCGCGCCGCCGTCCCGATCGCCTGCTGATCTCGGCCGTCGCCCTCATCGTCGGCACGCTGATGTTGCGCCTGAACGGCTTCCTCATCGGCTACCAAACCGGCGCCGGATGGCACTATTTCCCGTCGCTGCCGGAGTTGCTGGTCACTATCGGCATCATCGCCGCCCAGATCCTCGGTTATATCGTCCTCGTCCGCTGGCTGCCGATCTTGCCCAAGGTTGAGCCGGTTAAGATCGCCCGCTAATCAGGAGACGCAAAATGAGCAAACGCATCACCATCGACCCCATCACCCGTATCGAGGGGCACCTGCGTATCGACTGTGAGGTAGACGGCGGCAAGGTCAAGAAGGCCTGGGCTTCCGGCCAGATGTGGCGCGGCGTTGAACAGATCCTGATCGGTCGCGACCCACGCGATGCTTGGGCCATCACCCAGCGCATCTGTGGTGTCTGCACAACGGTGCATGCCATTGCCTCCGTGCGCGCGGTAGAAAATGCCCTCGACCTGGAGATCCCAGTCAACGCACAATACATCCGCAACATCATCATCCTGGCCCACGCGGTGCATGACCATATCGTGCATTTCTACCACCTCTCGGCGCTCGACTGGGTCGATGTCACCTCGGCACTGAAGGGCAACCCGGTCAAGACCGCGCAACTGGCTGAATCGCTGTCCACCTGGAAGGGCAACAGCCGGCACGAGTTCGCCCAGGTCAAGGAACGGCTGGCGGGCTTCGTCGGCACCGGCCAGCTCGGCATATTCACCAACGGCTACTGGGGCCACCCGGCGATGAAGTTGCCGCCCGATGTCAATCTGCTCGCCGTGGCGCACTACCTGCAAGCGCTGGAGATCCAGCGCAAAGCCAACAAGATCGTCTCCATCCTCGGCTCCAAGACCCCGCACATTCAGAATGTAGCGGTGGGCGGCGTAGCCAACCCAATCGCCACCGACTCGCAATCCGTGCTCACCATCGAGCGGCTGATGGCGGTCAAGGGCTGGATTGATGAACTGGCCGACTTCGTCAAAAATGTCTATGTGGTCGATGTCGCCGCCATCGGCGCCTTCTATGCCGATTGGCTGGGTTATGGCAAAGGGATCACCAATTATCTCAGCGTCCCGGATATCCCCCTCGACGGCAAGGGCACAAAGTTCGCCCTACCCGGCGGTCATGTCCCGAACGGCGATCCAGCCAAATTCAAGGCCATCAGCCGCTTTGGCGATCCGTTTTTTGAGGACAATGTGGCCGAAAGCGCCAAGCACGCCTGGTACAAGAGCGGCAAGGGCGCGCTGCACCCATACAAGGGCGAAACCAACCCGCAGTACACCGACTTTCAAGACGATGGCAAATATTCCTGGGTCAAGTCACCGACCTTCCAAGGCCAGCCGGCCCAGGTCGGACCGCTGGCGCGGGTGCTGGCCATGATCGGCGCCGGTCACCAACCCACCATCAAAACGCTCAACTTTGTGCTCGACACGGCGGGCGCCATCGCCAAAACCAAGATCCCGGTGGCTGCCCTGCATTCAACCATTGGCCGCCATGCCGCGCGGGCCGTATCCTGCGCCGTGCAGGTCGATGAACTGGCCAACCAGTGGCAACTGCTGGTGGGCAACATCGGCCGAGGCGACACCAAGACCTTCAACAATCCAGTCTTCCCGAAGGGCGAGATCAGCGGCGTTGGCTTCCACGAGGCCCCGCGTGGCGTCTTGAGCCACTGGGTGGTCATCAACAATGGCAAGATCGTCAATTATCAGGCCGTGGTACCGACGACCTGGAACGCCGCGCCGCGGAACGAAAAGGACGAGCCTGGCCCCTACGAGGCCTCCCTGCTCGACAACCCGGTGGCCGACTCCGAGCGCCCGCTGGAGGTGTTGCGCACCGTGCACTCCTTCGATCCCTGCCTCGCCTGTGCCGTGCATATGGTCGATGCCGATGGCCGCGATGCCATCAAGGTAACCACCAATGGCTGCGGCACGAACCTTTGCGCCTGACCATCCTTCGTCATGAGTTCAACCCGCGCCCAGCTCCCGCAACATACAGTCCTCCTTGGAGTCGGAAATCTCCTCCTTTCCGACGAGGGTCTGGGGGTGCGGGCCCTTGAGTTGCTGGAGCGCAGCTACGACTTCCCACCCGGAGTTGAGTTGATTGATGGCGGCACCTGTGGCATGGAACTCTTGGAACCGCTGACCAGCGTCGATCTGCTCATCATGCTCGATGTCATCCACGCCAACCGCGCGCCGGGCGACTTGGTCATCCTGCGCGGTGACGAGGTTCCCGCCCGCCTGCGCCACAAACTGTCGCCGCATCAGGTTGGGCTGTCTGATGTATTGGCGACACTTGTACTCACGGACGAGGCACCGCAGCAGGTCATCGTCATCGGTATCGAGCCCGAGAACCTGGCGCTGGGCATGGCGCTATCTCCCAAAGTCGCCGCGCGTCTGCCCGAAATGGTCTCCGTCACACTCCTTGAACTGGAACGGGCCGGCATCCACGCCCGGTCCCGTCGCACTCCCACACCCGCCAATCGGCAGCTTGCACCTCAGCCGTCCTGACCTCCCCATGAAGCACAACCGCTCATTCCTATCTCCGGAGTCCGCCATGAAACGCAGATCGTCTATTTCCGTTGCCGCTCCCATCACCCTGTTATTCATGGTGCCCACCCTCGCGTGGGCGCATGTCGGAGCGGATGTCGGCATATCCCATGGAACGGCCTTCATCGCCGGATTCCTGCATCCCTTCACTGGCATGGATCACCTGCTGGCCATGCTCGTGGTCGGTCTGTGGAGCGCCCTAGCCACCCGGCGTATCTGGGCCGTCCCCCTAGTCTTTGCCTGCATGCTGTTGCTGGGCGCTGTATTTGGCCTTGCCGGTCTGGCCCTGCCGACCGTTGAGCCAATGCTTGCAGCATCGCTGCTGGTGTTGGGCCTCCTGCTAGCCACCCGCGCCCACCTGCCAACCGGTCTGGCCCTTGGCCTCATCGGCGGCTTCGCCATCTTCCATGGCATAGCGCATGGGACTGAACTCCCTTCCGCACAGGCCTTTGCCACCCTCTCAGGCATGATGTTGACCACCGTAGGTCTCCACATCAGCGGTCTCTTGGCCGGCCATTACTTCCTGGCCCGCTCGGTATGGCTACCGCGCGTGATCGGCGCGGGGATCGCCACCCTCGGCGCCGGTCTGCTAACCGGGCTGGTTTAGGTCCAGACCCTGCGAAACCCGGCTTGGTGCCGGGTTTTTTCTGCCATGCATGAGATGTCACTCGCCGAAAACATCCTCCAGATCGTGGAAGGCGCTGCCCTTGACCAAGGCCTGCAACGGGTTACCGAAGTTCGCTTGGAAATCGGTACACTTTCAGGCGTCGAACCAGAGGCCTTGCGCCTGTGTCTTGAGATCGTATTCAAGGGCAGCCTAGCCGAGGAGGCACGAGTGGAATTGATTGAGATTGTGGGCAAGGGGTGGTGCCTGTCGTGTCAGACAGAGGTCACCCTCCATGCCCTGTATGACCCCTGTCCGCAGTGCGGAAAATACCCTGTGCAAGTGACCGGCGGAAGCGAGATGCGAGTCAAGGATTTGCTGGCGGAGTGAAAATTAACCATGTGTACGGTATGCGGCTGCGGCCAAGGTGAAACGAAGATCGAGGGCCAAACCCATGTCCATGGGTCCGGCCATGCACACACCCATGCGGATGGCACCACGCACAGCCATTCGCACAATCACGAACACCACCATGACCGCCCGCATCATTATGGCCTCGGCCCCGCGCATGCCCACGCACCGGGCCTGTCGCAGGCACGCATGGTGCGAATTGAGCAGGACATCCTCGGCCAAAACAACCGCCACGCGGCGGCCAACCGCCAACGCTTCCGCGAGCACGGTCAGTTCGCCGTCAACCTTGTATCCAGCCCCGGCTCGGGCAAGACCACACTGCTGGTTGAAACCATCCGCCGTCTGGGAGATACCACGCCACTGGCGGTCATCGAAGGCGACCAGCAAACCCAGTTTGACGCCGATCGCATCCGCGCCACTGGCGCCATAGCGCTACAAATTAACACCGGAAAGGGCTGCCACCTCGATGCCCACATGGTTGGCCACGCCCTGGATACCCTGGATCTTGCTGACGACAGCTTGGTGTTGATCGAAAATGTCGGCAACCTCGTTTGCCCCGCCGCGTTTGACCTGGGTGAGGCGCACAAGGTGGTCATCCTATCGGTGACCGAGGGTGAGGACAAACCGCTCAAATACCCCGACATGTTCCATGCCGCCGATCTGATGCTGCTGAACAAGATCGACCTGTTGCCGCACCTGCGCTTTGATGTGGCACGATGTATGGAATACGCACATCGTGTCAATCCGAACTTGGTGGTCATCCAGGTTTCCGCCACCTCGGGCGAGGGGCTTGATGCCTGGATCGCTTGGCTGCGCCACGGCATGGAGCATGCCCAAGCAATACGACTGGAAACGGTAGCCGCCCTAAAACAACGCGTTGCCGAGCTGGAGGCACAGCTCCGAACCACTTGATGCAACACCGCCTGCATATTTCTGGAGTGGTCCAAGGCGTCGGCTTTCGCCCCTGCGTCTGGCATTTGGCGCGTGATCTGGGTCTGACCGGTTGGGTTCGCAATAATGCTGACGGTATCGAATGCCTGTTGCAAGGCGAGGCCGATGCGCTGGCTCAATTCGAACCACGACTGCGTGCCGAAGCGCCGCCACTAGCTGACATCCACCATATTGACATACAGGATGAAGCCGCCACTGAGGCCATTGCGGATTTCAACATTCTGGATAGCTGCGCCGGTAAGGCAACCACCATAATCGGCGCCGACAGCGCGACCTGCCCGGACTGCCTGACCGAGCTTTTCAACCCTCAGGATCGCCGCTACCGCTATCCGTTCATCAATTGCACTCATTGCGGCCCGCGTTACACGATTACTCGCCGGCTGCCCTACGACCGCGCCCAGACTTCGATGGCGCACTTCCCGCTCTGCCGGGATTGCGCCCACGAATACCACGACCCCACCGACCGCCGTTTTCACGCCGAACCCACTGCCTGCTCGGTGTGTGGCCCCCGGTTGTGGCTGGAACCCAGTGATGACTACCCGCCAGATGGCGACCCCATCGTTGCTACCCTGCACCGCCTCCGGGCTGGAGAAATCGTTGCCATCAAAGGGCTGGGCGGATTTCACCTCGTCTGCGACGCACGGAATGCTGCCGCCGTGGCCCGCCTGCGCCAACGCAAAGGCCGCGACGCCAAACCCTTTGCGCTGATGGCCGCCAACCTCGTCTCGGTGTCGCAATGGGTTAAGGCCAATGCCACTGAGCAATCCCAGCTCGATGCCCGCGAGCGTCCTATCGTCCTGCTGCAGAAGCAACCCAGCGCTGATACCACATTTCCCAACATCGCTCCCGGCCTTGCCTGGCTGGGCCTGATGCGCCCCTACACGCCGATCCACTGGCTGCTCTGGTACGAGGCCGCCGGTCGGCCGCAAGGCACCGACTGGATAGATAAGCCGCAAGACTTGGTATTGGTCATGACCAGCGCCAATCCCGGTGGCGAACCGCTGGTGATCGACAACGCCGAGGCGCGCACCCGACTGTCCGGCCTCGCAGATGCTTGGCTGATGCACGACCGCGACATCGTGGTGCGCTGCGATGACTCGCTGCTGCGCCTGGAAAACAACCAAACGCAATTTATCCGCCGCGCCCGTGGCTATACGCCCAAACCCATCCGCCTGGCACACAGCGGCCCGCCTGTACTGGCGCTGGGTGGTTATTTCAAAAATACCCTGTGCGTCACGCGGGGCCATGAGGCCTTCCTGTCGCAGCACATCGGCGGTCTCGATAACCCGGCCACCTGCGCCATGCTGCGCGAGGTGGCCCAGCATCTATTGGATATTCTTCAGGTCCAACCCGAACGCATCGCCCACGACCGGCACCCCGATTTTTACAGCACCCGGTTGGCGCAGGAGCTTGCCGCGCAATGGGGTGTAACGACCGTGCCGGTGCAACATCACCACGCCCACATCGCCGCCGTGATGGCCGAACATCATCTGAGCGGACCGGTTCTGGGGCTGGCATTGGACGGCATCGGCCTGGGCACGGATGGTCAGGCCTGGGGTGGCGAGTTGTTACAGGTGGAGGGTGCCCAATTTGATCGCCTCGGCCACCTCGCACCGCGGCGTCTACCTGGCGGCGACCGCGCCGCCCGCGAGCCTTGGCGTATGGCCGCCAGCGTGCTGTTTGATCTGGCTGACAGCGACAGCATCGTCCAGCGCTTTGCCGACCAATCCAACGCCAGCGGTGTTGCCCGGCTGCTACAAAATGGCGTGAACTGCCCGCCCACTACCAGCCTGGGTCGCCATTTCGATGCCGCCGCCGGACTACTGGGGCTGTGCCCCGTCTTGTCCTTCGAGGGCCAAGCCGCCATGCAACTGGAAGGTCTGGCCGAAACGGCCAGCAACGCCAAACCTTGGCCGGACAGCTACCGCATTGGCGCGGATGGCATCCTCGACCTCAAGCAAATGTTTGCACGCCTGCTCGACAACACCCACGATCCCGCTCTGGCCGCCGCCAGTTTTCACGCCAGCTTGGCCGATGCCTTGGCTGACTGGACGCATACCCTGGCCAGGACTCACAATCTCCACCGCGTCGTCCTGGGCGGCGGCTGTTTTCTAAACCGTATCATCACCCATCGTCTGCGCCAAAGCCTGCAAGTGCGCGGTCTCACCGTTTACGAGGCGCGTCAGGCGCCGCCCAACGATGGCGGATTGAGTCTGGGCCAGGCCTGGATCGCCCAACAGGAGTTTTGATATGTGCCTTGCCATTCCCACCCGCGTCATCGAAGTGCATAACGAATTCGAGGCCATCGTCGAACTGGCCGGTGTACGCAAATTGGTATCCATTGCCTTGGTCGAAAATGTCCAGGTCGGCGACTTCGTTATCCTCCATGTCGGCCACGCCCTGACCAAGCTCGATCCGGACGAGGCACGCAAGACCTTGGAATTGATGGCCGAGGCTGGGCTGGCGGTCGACCCTGCAACAGCCTGAACGCATGAAATTCGTCGACGAATTCCGCGACGGTGCCTTGGCGCAAGGCATTGCCCGAGCCATTCACGCCGAAGCAAAACCCCATCGACGCTATGCCTTCATGGAATTTTGCGGCGGGCATACACACGCCATCGCCCGCTATGGCATCCCCGACCTGTTGCCCACGAATGTGCGCATGATCCACGGACCGGGCTGCCCGGTGTGCGTATTACCGATCGGCCGCATCGATCTGGCCATCCATCTGGCGATCAAGCGCGGCGTCATCCTTTGCACCTATGGCGACACCCTGCGCGTACCGGCCTCGGACGGCTTGTCGCTGCTGCGCGCCAAGGCACGAGGCGGGGACATTCGCATGATCTATAGCCCCGAGGATGCCCTGCGCATCGCCCGTGACAATCCCGGGCGCGAGGTCGTACTCTTTGCCATTGGTTTTGAAACCACCACGCCGCCCACCGCCGTCGCGCTCATGAACGCCGAGCGTGAAGACTTGGGCAATTTCTCGGTGTTGTGCTGCCATGTCCTCACCCCAGCGGCCATCGCGCACATCCTTGACTCACCCGAGGTGCGCAACTTGGGTCTGGTAGCACTGGATGGCTTTATCGGCCCGGCCCATGTGTCCACCATCATCGGCAGCCAACCCTATGAGTTCTTCGCCGAGGAATATCGCAAGCCGGTGGTCATCGCCGGTTTCGAGCCGCTCGATGTCATGCAGGCCATCCTGATGTTGGTACGGCAGGTCAACGCCTGTCGTTTTTCCGTCGAAAATGAGTTCACCCGCGCCGTCACCCGCGAGGGCAATCGCCGCGCGCAGGCCCTGGTAGTGGAATGCTTCGAGCTGCGCAAGCACTTTGAGTGGCGCGGCCTGGGCGAGGTATCCTACTCGGCGCTCAAGATTCGCGAACGCTTCGCCCGTTTCGATGCCGAGGCCCGCTTTGACCTCGCCTATCAACCGGCTCCCGACCACAAGGCCTGCGCCTGCGGCGCCATCCTGCGCGGCGTCAAACAGCCCATCGACTGCACGCTGTTCGGCACTGTCTGCACCCCCGACACGCCGATGGGATCCTGCATGGTGTCGTCGGAAGGCGCCTGCGCAGCGCATTACACTTATGGCCGACACCGGAGTACCGCATGAAAACCGATTACACCCGCCCGCTCGACCTCAAACATGGCCACATCGACATGAACCACGGTGGTGGCGGTCGCGCCATGCAGCAACTGATTCGCGAACTATTCGCCAAACACCTCGGCAACGACCTCTTGGCGCAGGGTAACGACGGCACTGTGCTGCCCGCGCAACCCGGTCGGCTGGTGATGTCCACTGACAGCCATGTGATCACGCCGCTCTTTTTCCCCGGCGGTAACATCGGCGCGCTGGCGGTGCATGGTACGGTCAACGATGTCGCCGTGATGGGCGCGACCCCCCTGTGGCTATCAGCCGGGTTCATCCTCGAAGAAGGCTTTCCGCTCGCCGACCTGGAGCGCATCGTGCAATCGATGGCGGCGGCAGCGCACGATGCCGGCGTGCAGATCGTCACCGGCGACACCAAGGTGGTCGAGCGCGGCAAGGCTGACGGCGTATTCATCACCACCACCGGCGTCGGCGTATTGCTTGATGGCGTGAATCTGTCCGGTGCCCATGCCCGGCCCGGCGACGCAGTGCTGATCTCCGGCACCATCGGCGATCACGGCATGGCCATCATGAGCCAGCGCGAGAATCTGCAATTTGCCGCGCCCTTCGTCTCCGACAGCGCAGCGCTCAATGGGCTGACCGCCGCACTAATCGCTAGTGGCGCCGAGCTGCGGCTGATGCGTGACCCCACCCGGGGCGGTCTGGCCGCGACACTGAACGAAATCGCCCAGCAATCGCGCTGCGGCATCACGCTCATGGAGGCCGCCATCCCAATCCAGCCGGCGGTGGAAGGCGCCTGCGAACTCCTGGGCCTCGATCCGCTCAATATCGCCAACGAAGGTAAGCTCATTGTGGTTTGTGCTGCGGTATCGGCGGAACAAACGCTACAAACCCTGCGCGCCCACCCGCTGGGCCGCAACGCTGCTCACATCGGCTCGGTTACCGACGACCCGCATCATTTTGTGCAGCTGCAAACCCGCTTCGGTGGCCGGCGCATGGTGGACTGGCTGTCAGGTGAGCCGTTGCCCCGTATCTGCTGACACCCTCCGATGCGCATTCTCCTTCTCTGCCACAGCTTCAACAGTCTCACGCAACATCTGTTTATCAAACTGGCTGCGGCAGGGCACACGCTGTCCGTTGAATATGACATCAACGATCGCATCACCGAAGAGGCGGTGGCGCTCTTTGGCCCAGACTTGGTCCTAGCGCCGTTTCTCAAACGAGCCATTCCCGGAACGGTATGGCAACGGCTACCCTGCCTGATCGTGCATCCCGGCATTCCCGGCGACCGCGGCCCGAGCGCACTCGATTGGGCCATTCTGCAAGGGGAGGTCGACTGGGGCGTCACTGTGTTGCAGGCCACGGCCACCATGGATGCCGGGCCGATCTGGGCAACGGCCGCATTTACCCTGCGCACGGCCAGCAAATCGAGCCTGTACCGGCGCGAAGTGACCGAGGCCACCGTGCAGGCCGTAACCAAGGCCCTGGCCTGTTTTGCCGACCATCAAGCCGGCCGCTGGCAACCCACGGCGCAAGCGGCCTGGCCGGGTGTGCGCGGCACGACCCGCCCCGCCCTGCGCAGTGCCGATGCCCCCATCGACTGGGCACACGACGACACCGCCACCGTGCTGCGCAAGATACACAGCGGCGACGGCACACCGGGGCGGCTGGACACCCTGTTTGACGAGCCCGTTCGGCTATACAACGCCCAGCCCTATCCAGCCATCGGCACACCCGGAGCCTTGCTGGGCCACGCGGCAGATGGACTGGTTCGTGCCACGACCGATGGGGCAGTATGGATCGGCCACGCCAAGGCCAGTCACGGCCCCTCAGCAGGCATCAAACGCCCCCTCGCGCAGCATCTTCCCGCCGTACTAGATCTGCCTGCGCTCGACACGACCCCAGTCGATCCGATCCACTACACGGAACACGGCGCGGTCGGCGTGATTCATTTCGAGGTATACAACGGCGCCCTCGACACGAAGACCTGCCTGCGCCTGCGCGATGCCTGGCTAGCCGCCTGCCAGCGTCCGACGCGGGTACTGGTGCTAGCAGGCGGCTCGGAGTTCTTCTGCAACGGCCTCGATCTCAACGCCATTGAGGCTGCTGCCAGTCCGGCAGATGCCTCCTGGGCCAACATCAACGCCATGGACGATCTGTGTCTGGCCATCCTGCAAACCACCGACCACCTGACCGTGGCCGCCCTGCAAGGCAACGCCGGGGCCGGGGGCGTCTTTTTGGCCCTGACCTGCGACGCTGTTTGGGCGCGCGCCGGTGTGGCCCTCAACCCACATTACAAAAACATGGGCAACCTGTATGGATCGGAATACTGGACCTGGACCCTGCCGCAGCGCATGGCCGATCGCACCCTTCTGGAGCGCCGCCTGCCGATCGGCAGCGACGAAGCTGTTCGTCTAGGTCTCATTGATGCGGAACTGGCATCAGAAAACTTCATGAATACTGTCCTGCAACGCGCCCAGGCCATGGCTAATTCTGATGAATTCGCCGCAAGGTGCGCGCAGAAGGCATCGCTTGACGAAGAGGCTCTGGCCTCCTGCCGGGCCGCTGAATTGACCGCCATGCAATGCAACTTCTACGGCTTCGATGCAAGTTACCATGTTGCCCGCGCCCGCTTCGTCCACAAGACACCACAGGCCTGGACCCCGCGCCACCTGGCCATCCATCGCTGACATGACCGATAGCCTCGACCTCAATATTGCTGGCATGACCTGCGCCGCCTGTTCGGCGCGGCTGGAGCGCGTTCTCAACGCGCAACCCGGGGTCGAATCGGCCTGGGTCAATCTGGCCCGCGAGACGGCGCGCATCCGCTACCGGAGCGCCGAGACCGGCCCGGACGCACTGATCGCCACCGTGGCCGCGGCCGGTTTCAGCGCCACGCCCATCGACCCCAACGCCCGTGCCGCCGAACAGGCCGCCAAGGCGACCCGCTTGCGCCGCGAAGGCTGGGTCTTCGCCATCGCCGCCCTGCTCAGCCTGCCGCTGGTCGTGCAGATGTTTTTCATGGGCGGCAGCGCGGACGGCCAACAGCACGCCGGCCTGCCGCTCTGGCTGCAATGGGCGCTGGCCACGCCGGTGCAGTTCTGGGCCGGGGCGCGTTTTTACCGGGGCGCCTGGCACGCCCTGCGCAGCGGCGGCGCCAACATGGATGTGCTGGTCGCGCTCGGCACCAGCGCCGCCTATTTTTACAGCACGGTCGTCTGGCTCACCGCGCCGCACGGCATGGTCTATTTCGAGGCCGCCGCGGCGGTCATCACCCTGGTGCGGCTCGGCAAGCTGCTGGAGGCCCGGGCCAAGGCGGGCACGAGCACCGCCATCGAGGGCCTGATCCGCCTGCAGCCACAAACGGCGCGCGTGCTGCGCGAGCGGGATGGCGAGACTAGCGAGGTCGAGGTTCCCATCGCTGACCTGCGCCCCGGTGATCGCGTCCGGGTTCGGGCCGGCGAGCGCATTGCCGTCGATGGCGAGGTCCTGGACGGCCAATCAAGCGTGGACGAGGCCCTGCTCACCGGCGAAAGTCTGCCGCTCGAAAAACGGCCCGGGGCGCCCGTTTATGCCGGCACCCAGAATCTGGCCGGAACCCTCACCCTGGTGGCGCACGGCGTCGGCGAACAGACCCAACTCATGGAGATTGTGCGCCTGACCGAGGCCGCTGCCGGCTCCAAGGCCCCGATCCAGGCCCTGGCCGACCGCGTCTCGGCGGTCTTCGTACCGGCCATTCTGGTCTTGGCCGCCCTCACCCTGGCCGGCTGGTGGCTGTTCACGGGTGATGCCCTGAGCGGCTTTGTGCCCGCCGTCGCCGTCCTTGTCATCGCCTGCCCCTGCGCCCTGGGGCTCGCCACGCCAACGGCGGTCGTGGTCGGCCT